>CAYRBQ010000813.1:0-1942 GCA_964422305.1 uncultured Reyranella sp.
AGGTCGTGCCTTTCCACATGAAGTGGGAGGAGGAGGGGATGGTGCCGCGCGAGCTGTGGCGCAAGGCCGGCGAGCAGGGGCTTCTCGGCATGACCATGCCGGAGGCCTATGGCGGCGCCGGCGCCGACTTCCTCTACAGCGCCATCCTGATCGAGGAGCAGGGCCGCGCGCTCGCCTCGGGTCCGGCCTTCTCGCTGCACAACGACATCGTCGTGCCCTATCTGCTGCACTACGGCACGGAGGAGCAGAAGAAGAAGTGGATCCCGAAGGCCTGCTCCGGCGAGCTCGTCACGGCGATCGCCATGACCGAGCCGGGCACCGGCTCCGACCTGCAGGCGGTGAAGACGTCGGCCGTGATGGAAGGCAACCACTGGGTCATCAACGGCTCCAAGACCTTCATCTCGAACGGCCAGCTCGCCGACCTGGTGATCGTGGTCGCCAAGACCGATCCCAAGCTCGGCGCCAAGGGCACGTCGCTGATCGCCGTCGAGACGACGACCGAGGGCTTCAAGCGCGGCCGCAACCTCGAGAAGATCGGGATGAAGGCGCAGGATACGTCGGAGCTGTTCTTCGACAACGTCCGCGTGCCGGCCGACCACCTGCTGGGCGACGGCACCGGCATGGGCTTCATCCAACTCATGCAGCAGCTCCCGCAGGAGCGGCTGGTCATCGCCGTCCAGGCGATCGCCGCGATCGAGGCGGCGCTCTCGCACACGCTGGCCTACGTCAAGGAGCGCAAGGCGTTCGGCAAGGCCGTGATCGATTTCCAGAACACGCGCTTCAAGCTCGCCGAGCTCAAGACCAAGGCGCTGGTGGCGCGCACCTTCGTCGACGATTGCGTGGCCAAGCATCTGAAGAAGGAACTCGACGTCGCCACCGCGGCGATGGCCAAGTACCACACGACCGAGCTGCAGTGCGAGCTGATCGACGAGTGCCTGCAGTTCTTCGGCGGCTACGGCTACATGTGGGAGTACCCGATCGCGCGCCTCTACGCCGACTCGCGCGTGCAGAAGATCTACGGCGGCACCAACGAGATCATGAAAGAGCTGATAGGGCGAACACTGTAACGCACCATGAACGTCAACGCTGTCATCCTGAGCGTAGCGAAGGATCTAGCGCCAGCCTCGGGGAACTCCTCTGCGGTTGGCCTTAGGTCCTTCGCTACGCTCAGGACGACCAGGAAGTAGGAGACCGACCATGACCGACGCATACATCTACGACGCCGTCCGCACGCCGCGCGGCAAGGGACGCAAGGACGGCGCGCTGCACGAGGTGACGCCGGTGCGCCTGGCCGTCACGGCGCTGGAGGCGATCCGCGACCGCAACAAGCTCGACACCCACCTGGTCGACGACATCGTGCTGGGCTGCGTCATGCCGATCGGCGAGCAGGGCGCGGACATCGCACGCACCGCCTCGGTGATGGCGGGCTACGCCGAGACCGTGTCGGGCGTGCAGGTCAACCGCTTCTGCGCCTCGGGCCTCGAGGCCACCAACATGGCGGCCGCGCAGGTCATGTCGGGCCAGAGCCAGGCGGCGATCGGCGGCGGCGTCGAGAGCATGAGCCGCGTGCCGATGGGCTCGGACGGCGGCGCCTGGGCGGTCGATCCCGCCGTGGCGATCCCGATGTACTTCGTGCCGCAGGGCGTCTCGGCCGACCTGATCGCCACCAAGTACGGCATGAGCCGCGACGATGTCGACGCCTACGCGGTCGAGTCGCAGAAGCGGGCGAAGGCGGCGTGGGACGCCGGCTACTTCAAGAAGTCGATCGTGCCGGTGAAGGACCAGAACGGCGTCGAGCTGCTGAACCACGACGAGCTGATGCGGCCGACCACGACCATGCAGACGCTGGCCGCGCTCGAGCCCAGCTTCAAGATGCAGGGCGAGATGATGCCGGGCTTCAACGCGGTGGCGCAGCAGCGCTATCCCGAGGTCGAGCGCATCA
>CAYRBQ010000814.1:0-1938 GCA_964422305.1 uncultured Reyranella sp.
CCCCCCGCCGGCGCACACCCCGCCCCCGACGCGATCGGCCAGACCCGTCGCCTGATCGAGACCAAGTACGGCCAGAGCTACGTGCCGGCGAGCCCGCGCGTCTACACCTCCAAGGCCAAGAACGCCCAGGAGGCGCACGAGGCGATCCGCCCGACCGATCTCTTCCGCACGCCGCAGGACGTCGCCGCGCACCTGGACAAGGACCAGCTCGGCCTCTACGAGCTCATCTGGAAGCGCACCGTCGCCAGCCAGATGGAAAGCGCCGTGCTCGACCAGGTGACGGTCGACATCGCCAGCGGCGACAAGACCGTGCAGCTCCGGGCCACCGGCTCGGTCGTGAAGTTCAACGGCTTCCTCACCCTCTACGACGAGGGCCAGGACGAGAAGACCGAGGACGACGAGAACGGCGCCATCCTGCCCGACGTGGCCGAAGCCGAGGGGCTGGAGCGCCGCGAGGTCCTGCCGGAGCAGCACTTCACCGAGCCGCCGCCGCGCTATTCCGAGGCCAGCCTCGTGAAAAAGCTCGAGGAGCTGGGCATCGGCCGTCCCTCGACCTATGCCAGCATCATCGAGGTGCTGCAGCGCCGCAACTACGTGAAGCTCGACCGCAAGCGCTTCATCCCCGAGGATCGCGGCCGCATCGTCACGGCGTTCCTTCAGACCTATTTCCCGCGCTACGTCGAATACAACTTCACCGCCCATCTCGAGGACGAGCTCGACGACATTTCTGGCGGCAAGATCGATTGGCGCCAGGTGTTGCGCGAATTCTGGAAGGCCTTCTCCGCCGCGGTCGGGGAGACCAAGAACCTGCGTGTCAGTGAGGTCCTCGACAAGCTCGACGAGGAGCTGGGCCCCCACTTCTTCCCCGCCAACGACAATGGTGGCAAGAGCCCCCGTACCTGCCCGTCCTGCGCCGATGGTCGACTGGGCCTCAAGCTCGGAAAATTCGGCGCCTTCATCGGCTGCTCGAACTACCCGGAGTGCCGTTTCACGCGGAAGCTGGGCGTGGTGGACCCCGACGCCGACGCCGCCTCGGGCGCAAATCTCGACAAGCCGCGCGTGCTGGGCACCGACCCGGTGAGCGGCATGGACGTTACCTTGCGCAACGGACCCTATGGCCTCTACCTGCAGATCGGCGAGGCAGTGCCGAAGACCAAGGAAGCTCCGGCCGTGAAGCCCAAGCGCGCGTCGCTGCTCAAAGGCATGACGCCCGACGACGTGACGCTCGAGAAGGCGCTGGCGATCCTTTCTTTGCCCCGCGAGCTCGGCCCACACCCCGAGGACAAGGAACCGGTGCTGGCCGGCGTCGGCCGTTTCGGGCCCTACGTGAAGCACGGCACCAAGTACAAATCGATCCCGGCCGACGAGAGCGTGCTGGAGATCGGCATGAACCGCGCGGTGGCGCTGCTCGCCGAGGCCAAGGTGGCGCGCGGCCGCGCCGCGGCCAAGCCGCTCCGCGTCGTCGGCAACCATCCGGCGGACGAGGCGCCGATCGAGCTCTTCGATGGCCGTTACGGTCAGTACGTGAAGCATGGCGGCATCAACGCCACCGTCCCGCGTGACCTCAAGCCGGAGGAGCTGACGGTCGACCAGGCCGTCTCGCTGCTGGCCGAGCGCGCCGCCAAGGGCGGCGGCAAGAAGCCGAAGGTTGCGAAGGCCAAGAAGGCCGCGCCGGTCGCAGCAAACGATGCCGGCGAGAAGCCGAAGGCCAAGAAGAAGCCTACCGCAAAGAAGAAGGTAGCGAAGACGAAGGCCAAGGACGACGCGCCGCCCCGCACCGGCACCGATGGCTAAGGGCCGCGTCCCGACCCGCGACGAACTGCTGGCATTCATCCGCGACAGCGCCACGCCGGTCGGCAAGCGCGAGATCGCGCGCGCCTACGGGCTGAAGGGCGACCAGCGCATCGAGCTCAAGGAGCTGCTGCGCGACCTGCGCGA
>CAYRBQ010000815.1:0-1938 GCA_964422305.1 uncultured Reyranella sp.
CAAGGCGCTGGAGCCGCGCTTCCCCGACGACGTCGCCTACGACGTCATGTACGACACCACGGTGTTCGTCGAGGCCACGATCGAAAGCGTGATCCACACGCTGATCGAGGCCTTCGTGCTGGTGGCGATCGTGGTGTTCGTCTTCCTGGGCAATCTGCGCGCCACGCTGATCCCGATCATCGCCGTGCCGGTGGCGCTGATCGGCACCTTCGCCGTCATGCTGGCGATGGGCTTCTCGGCCAACACGATCTCGCTGCTGGCGCTGGTGCTGGCGATCGGCATCGTGGTCGACGACGCCATCGTCGTGGTCGAGGCGGTCGAGCATATTCTGGAGCACGAGCCCGAGCTCACCGTCGCCCAGGCGACCGAGAAGGCGATGGGCCAGGTCACCGGCCCGATCATCGCCATCACCCTGGTGCTGCTCTCGGTCTTCATCCCGACAGCGTTCATCCCCGGCATCTCCGGCCAGCTCTATTCGCAGTTCGCGGTGGCGGTCTCGGTGTCGATGGTGATCTCTGCCATCAACGCGCTGTCGCTCTCGCCGGCGCTCTGCTCGCTGATCCTGCGCCACAAGAAGAAACCCACGGGCATCATGGCCCGGCTCCAGGGCGGCATCGACAAGGGCCGCGACGGCTACGTCCGGCTGGTCACGCCGCTGGCGCGGCGCGGCATCGTGGCCCTCCTCCTCGTGTTCGGCTTTGCCGCAGCGACCGGCGGCATCGGCTCCATGGTGTCCACGGGCTTCCTGCCCGACGAGGACCAGGGCGCCTTCATGGCCGAGGTGCAGCTCCCCGACGCGGCCTCGACCAACCGCACGCTCGCGACCGTCGAGGAGGTCGAGAAGACGATCGCCGGCCGGCCCTGGATGCAGAGCGTGTTCACGGTCTCGGGCTACAGCCTGATCGACGGCCTGGCGCTGCCCAACCGGGCCCTCGTCGTGGTCGAGCTGAAGCCGTTCGCCGAGCGCAAGGATCCCGGGCTTTCGGTGTTCCAGGCACTGAAGGACCTCAATATCGCCTTCAGCCAGATCGCGTCGGCCAACGTCTTCGCCTTCAACCTGCCGCCCATCATGGGCCTGGGCAACTCGTCGGGCTTCGAGTTCGTCGTGCAGTCGCTGGCGGGTGCCTCGCCGACCGATCTCGCCGCCGTCTCGCGCGGCCTGATGATCTCGGCCCAGGAAGTGCCGGAGCTCGCCGGGGTCTACACGACCTACGGCGCCTCGACGCCGCAGATCAACCTCAAGCTCGACCGCGAACGCGCCCAGGCGCTGGGCGTGTCGATCTCCGACATCTTCTCCGCCATGCAGACGTCGCTCGGCGGCACCTACACCAACGACTTCAACCTGTTCGGCCGCACCTGGCAGGTCAAGGTGCAGGCCGACGCCGCCGACCGCAGCAAGACGAGCGACGTGTTCCGCGTGCGCATCCGCTCGTCCAGCGGCGAGCTGGTGCCGCTGCAGGCGGTCGCGAACATCGAGATGGTCACCGCCCCGTCCTCGATCGTGCGCTACAACAACCTGCGCTCGGTCGTGGTCAACGGCGCCCCAGCGCCCGGCTACTCGTCCGGCGACGCCATCGCCGCCATGGAGAAGCTCGCCAAGGGCACCCTGCCCACCGGCTACGGCTACGAGTGGACGGGCACGGCGCTGCAGGAGAAGGCGGCAAGCGGCCAGACCGGCTTCATCCTGGGCCTCGCCGTCGTCTTCGCCTACCTCTTCCTGGTCGGCCTCTACGAGAGCACGGCGATCCCCGTGGCGGCGCTGCTGTCGGTCATCGTCGGCCTGTTCGGCGCGGTGACGGCGCTGCTGGTCGCCGGCCTCGACAACAACATCTTCGCCCAGATCGGCATCGTGGTGCTGATCGGCCTCGCCGCCAAGAACGCCATCCTGATCATCGAGTTCGCGATGGCCGAGCGCGAGAAGGGCGCCGATGTCGTGAC
>CAYRBQ010000816.1:0-1933 GCA_964422305.1 uncultured Reyranella sp.
GGTCGTGGCGGTCGGTGCGGCAGTCCAGGCGGCCGTGCTGAAGGGCGAGGTCAAGGACGTCCTGCTGCTCGACGTGACGCCGCTGTCGCTCGGCATCGAGACACTGGGCGGCGTGTTCACGCGCCTCATCGAGCGCAACACGACGATCCCGACCAAGAAGAGCCAGACCTTCTCGACGGCCGACGACAACCAGACCGCGGTGACCATCCGCGTGTTCCAGGGCGAGCGCGAGATCGCCGCCCAGAACAAGATGCTCGGCCAGTTCGACCTGGTCGGTATTCCGCCGGCGCCGCGCGGCGTGCCGCAGGTCGAGGTCACGTTCGATATCGACGCCAACGGCATCGTGCATGTCTCGGCCAAGGACAAGGCCACCGGCAAGGAGCAGCAGATCCGTATCCAGGCTTCGGGCGGCCTCAGCGAGGCCGACATCCAGAAGATGGTGAAGGACGCCGAGCTGCACGCCGAGGAAGACAAGAAGAAGCGCGAGCTGATCGACGCCCGCAACCAGGGCGAGGCGCTGGTCCACTCCACGACCAAGCATCTCGGCGAGTACGGCGACAAGGTCAGCCCGACCGAGAAGGCCGAGATCGAAGGCGCACTCGAGGGGCTGAAGACGGCCCTCACGGGCGAGGATGTCGAGGCGATCAAGGGCAAGACCAACGATCTCGCCCAGGCCGCGATGAAGCTCGGCGAGGCGATGTACAAGGCCCAGCAGGCCGAGGCCCAGGCCGGTGCGACCGCAGGCGGAGCGGCGGGCGGGGCGCCGGGCGGCGCCGCGAACGAGGCGAAGGGCGAGAAGGTCGTCGACGCGGAGTTCGAGGACGTCACCGACAAGAACAAGAAGACGGGTTCCGGCTGAGCCGGACAGAAGAAAGAGACAAAGCGGCCTCCCGCGCGAGCGGGAGGCCGACCTGTAAGGGGCAAGTGGGGGCTGCGTAGAGCGTTATGTCGCAAGACTATTACGAGCTGCTCGGAGTCGCGCGCACGGCGAACGCCGACGACATCAAGAAGGCGTTCCGCAAGCTCGCCATGCAGCACCATCCGGATCGCAACGAGGGCGACAAGGAAGCCGAGAAGAAGTTCAAGGACATCAACCACGCCTACGACATCCTGAAGGATCCCGAGAAGCGGGCGGCCTACGACCGCTACGGTCCCGCCGCCTTCGAGGGCGGGCATGGTCCCGGTGGGCCGGGCGGGCCGTTCCAGGGCGGCCAAGGGTTCGATTTCGGCTCCGTCTTCGGCGAAATGTTCGAGGAGATGTTCGGCGCCGGCGGCCAACGCGGGCGCGGCGGGCGCGCCGACATGCGCGGCCAGGACCTGCGCTTCAATCTGGAGATCACGCTGGAGCAGGCCTACGGCGGTACCGAAGCGACGGTACGGGTGCCGAGCTCGGTTTCCTGCGAGGCCTGCCACGGCAGCGGCGCCGAGCCGGGCTCCAAGCCGCAGCAATGCCCGACGTGCAACGGCGTGGGCCGCCTGCGTGCGCGCCAGGCGATCTTCACGGTGGAGAGGACCTGCCACACCTGCCATGGTACCGGCCAGGTGATCGACAAGCCCTGCCGGAACTGTGCGGGCAACGGCCGCGTTCGCCGCGACAAGACGCTCAAGGTGAACATCCCGGCCGGTGTCGAGGACGGCACGCGCATTCGCCTCTCGGGCGAGGGCGAGGCCGGCACACGTGGCGGGCCGGCGGGCGACCTCTACGTGTTCCTGTCGGTCCGCCGACACCAACTCTTCGAACGCGAAGGCTCCGACGTGCATTGCCGCGTGCCGATCTCGATGGTCCAGGCCACGCTCGGCGGCAACATCGAGGTCCCGACGCTGGACGGCAAGATGGCGCGCATCAACATCCCGGCCGGCGCCCAAGGCGGCCACCAGTTCCGCCTGCGGGGCAAGGGCATGCCGATCGTGCGCTCCAGCCAGCGCGGCGACA
>CAYRBQ010000817.1:0-1932 GCA_964422305.1 uncultured Reyranella sp.
CGAGGCCGCGGAGGCGGAGCTGCGCATCGTCACCGAGGCGATGCCGCGCCATGCGGCTTCAGCCTGGACCCCAAGACCTATCAGGCGGTGGTGCGCCTCGCGGTGTCGTCGAACGTCGACCTGCCGGTCGACACCAACGCCAAGATCGTGAGCGAGTCGTTGCTCGGCGGCATGGTCGTGGTGCTCGAGCCCGGCAATGACAAGAAGATGCTGCGCAACGGCGGCGAGGTCGACAAGACACAGGACGCAATCCCGCTTACAGAGCTGATCGCCAAGTTCATGTTCGGCAGCACGGGAGCCAAGTGATGAACGCCCACGCCCCGAAAGCGCCGCCGGTCTGGCGGCAACCCGACGGCAAGCCGGTCTCCTGCCTCGAAAAGATCAAAGTCCTGAACCAGAACATCCAGGAGATCGAAACCCTCTGTGCCGATGCACTCGAGGACGGAGTTCTGATGGGATGCGATGCCGGCCAGATCAAGCAGGCACTTCACGAGCTGATCGACGGGCTGAAGCCGCCCCGCGCCAAAGGCTGACGGTGCAGGCACTGAGGATGCGCGGCCTCCTCGCGCTGGCCGCGCTCGCGGCCGGCATCGGCGCGGCCGCTGCGCAGGCGCCGCAACGACCCGCCAATGCCAACCTTCGCGCGGTGCCCGACGGGCCGGGCGTCCGCTCGGCCGAGCTGCAGGGGCTCGACAAGGTGACCGCCCGTACCCAGCGCTTCTACGTGCCGGTCGGCAAGGCGACGCGCTTCGGCACGCTCGAGATCACCGTCAGCGATTGCCTGGTCAACGTGCCGGAGGCGCCGCCGGAGTCGGTGGCCTACCTGACGATCGTCGACCACAAGCCCGGCCAGGCGGAGGAGAAACTGTTCGCCGGCTGGATGTTCGCTTCGACGCCGTCGCTCTCGGCGCTCGACCACGGCGTCTACGACCTGCGTGTGCTTTCCTGCACGATGGCGCAGGGATCGACACCGCCCAGCTCGCGCTGAAACGTCGCCGTCCGGTCGATCGCCTCGGCCAGCATCATCTTGAACGCGTCGCGGGGCACTTCCACGGCGCCGAAGCTGCGCAGATGCTCGGTCATGAACTGGCAGTCGAGCAGGCGGAAACCGCCCCGGATCAGGCGTGCCACGAGATGGACCAGTGCCACCTTGGAGGCGTCGCGTTCGCGGCTGAACATGCTCTCGCCGAAGAACGCCGCGCCCACCGAGACGCCGTAGAGGCCGCCGACCAGCCGGCCCTCGATGCGGCACTCGACGCTGTGGGCGTATCCGCGGCGATGGAGCTCCGTATAGAGGTCGACGATCGGCTCGTTGATCCAGCTTTCGGGATGTCCCGGCCGCGGCTCGGCGCAGGCGCGGACCGTCTCGGCGAATGCGGTGTCGGCACTCACATCGAACCGGCCGCTGCGGACCGTGCGGGCCAACCGTTGGGGCAGATGGAAGCCGTCGAGCGGCAGCACGGCGCGCAGCCGCGGGTCCAGCCAGTAGAGCTTGGGATCGTCGCGGCGCTCCCCCATGGGGAAGACGCCGATCCGATAGGCCTGGAGCAGGAGGTCGGGCGTGATCTCCAGCATCGCCGGCACTACTTCTTCAGGCCGACCAGCTTCTCCAGCCAGTGGATGTCGTAGTCGCCGTCGATGAACGCCTGCTCGCCGATGATCCGGCGGTGCAGCGGGATGGTCGTGTCGATGCCGCCGATCACGAACTCCTCGAGCGAGCGGCGGAGCCGCATCAGGCACTCGTTGCGCGTGGCGCCGTTCACGATCAGCTTCGCCACCATCGAGTCGTAGTAGGGCGGCATCACGTAGCCGGTGTAGAGGCCGGAATCGACACGCACGCCCAGCCCGCCCGGCGGATGGTAGTCGGCGACGCGGCCGGCCCCTCGGCGTCGTCGCCGAGAATTGCGACCGCGTCGCCGTCATGTATGCGGG
>CAYRBQ010000818.1:0-1930 GCA_964422305.1 uncultured Reyranella sp.
CGTTCCAGCTCGCGGCACTCGCCTCGTCGATCTTCTCGTATTTGCGGATGCCGGCATTGTTCACGAGGATGTCGAGGAGCCCGAACTTGTCCGCGGCGCCGTTGACGAAGGCGAGGCAGGCGGCCTCGGTACCGACGTCCGCCTGCGTGAACGCGACGTGAGCGCCGGCGGCCGCGAGCTCGGCCGCCACCTTCTGCCCGCGCTCGCCGTCCCGATCGCAGAAGGCCACGCTGGCACCCTCGGCGACGAAACGCCGGACCGTCGCCTCACCGATCCCGGACGCGCCGCCCGTCACCGCCGCGATCTTGCCGCTCAGCCTTCCCATCGTACTTCCTTTTGGACGTTACTGAGGAGACAGTCGCACCGCCGTCATGAAGCGTTGGCGATAATAGTCGGCATCCATGTGCGTCACCATGACGGGCGAGCCGCGATGCGTGGCGTGAACGAACTGGTCGTTGCCGGCATAGATTCCGATGTGCGTGTAGGTGCGGCCAGTCCCGAAGAGGACGAGGTCTCCGCGCTGAAGCTCGTTGCGCGGGATCGTCACGCCTTCGCGCACCATCTCGTGCGGCATGCGCGGGATCCGTTGCCCGAAGACCGCGCCGTAGAGGTAGTAGACGAAGCCGCTGCAGTCGAAGCCCGTCTTCGGCGAGGTGCCGCCGTAGCGATAGGGCGTGCCGAGGTAATTCATGGCGCGCGAAACCAGGCGGTCGCCCCAATCGCCTGTACCGTTGGGCGCGACGGCGGAGGTGGCATAGGCAGCCGGGACCATGGCGGCCACGGCGAGTGCGGCGGGCGCCGCCTGCGTGAAGCCGGCGTACACGCCGTTCTCCTGCTGCCATCTGGCATTGAGCTGATCGGAAGAGGTGTCGGACGGATCGGCCTTCACCACGGGCTTCGGCTTCGCCTTGCTGGCTGCCTTCGCCGGGGGCGCCTTGACCTGGGCCATTGCGGGAGAAAGAACACTCGCCGTCCCGACGATTGCCGCCAGAGCGGCCAGCACCGGGACCCGGTTCCTCAACGCCATCAACTCCACTCCCCCTGGAAGCCACGCGGGCATTCTGCCGTCGCGGCATTATGACGACGGTCTCTTCGTCCGTCCGACGCGCAGCCATACCCTTTTAGTTTACAGCATTCCATACGGCGCGGCCCCTCCTTGGGGACATCCCTGAGGCCCTCTTCTGACTCTCGAGGAACGCCACGCAAGGTGACGATCGTGCACATCGGGCATCATCGCGTTCTGCTGCGGCCCATGACTCTTGACAGGAAGTCGTCCGTTTCCTATATATCCTGTCAGAAAGCGCCATGCCGATATGTCCTACCTCACCCCATCCATCGCGCCGCACGCTTCGCGGCGGCCTGGAGTCAGGGCGCGCAAGTGAGTCATTTGGCGACCCACCCGATATGGCACGCCATCGGCAAATCCTCCATGGAATCAGCCGGTTGGCGGCAGGCGTACATCGCGGCATCGACGCAGAACGGCGTCGCGATGACTCTCCGGAAACGGAAAGGTCGATCTCGCGGTTTGCACGCTTCTGCCGCGCACGGAGCGTCCCCGGAGACTCCGGAAAAGACCAATGGAAACAAGGATGTGAAGGGCTTTCCGTGGGACATCGGACCTCCGCAAGTCCTGGAGGTCGGCGGGTCGCGTTCCTTGCCGGCCGGCTTCCCCTATAGTCCGGCCCTCACGGAGGAACAGTCGATGCAGGAACAGAAGATCATCGGACGTCGCGAGGGCCAGGTCGGCCACGTGATGTTCAACAATCCGGCCAAGCTGAACGCCGTGTCGCTCGACATGTGGGACGGCTTCGTCGGCATCCTGAAGGACTTCGCCAAGGATCCCGGGATCCGCTGCCTCGTGGTGAGCGGCGCCGGTGGCAAGGCTTTCGTCTCCGGCGCCGACATCTCCAAGTTCGAGAGCGAGCGCGCC
>CAYRBQ010000819.1:0-1908 GCA_964422305.1 uncultured Reyranella sp.
CTTCACGGGATGCCAGATCGTCGGCTCCGTCACCGGCAGCCCGGCCGAGATGAAGGAAATGATGGACCTCGTGACCGGCGGCAAGGTGACGCCGGTGCCGATCGTGAAGCGCAAGCTCGACGAGGCCGACGCCACGCTGCAGGAACTGCGCAAGGGCCTGATCATGGGACGCGCCGTTCTCGTCCCGTAACCGTGAGCCAGGCAGGCCGCGCCCTCTCCTACGCCTTCGAGACGGCGACACTCAAGCCGACGCCCTCGTTCTTCATCCGCGCCGAGCCGTTGACGCTCGGCGAAGTGGATGCGGAGCAGTCGTTCCGGCCGGACTTCCTCAAGCTCCAGGGCGCGACACCGCGCCTGGAGGGCGGCAGCTACGCGCAGGGCCTCGTGCTGCTGACCAAGCACAAGGAGGAGAGCTTCGCCAACATCGCGCGCGCCTGGGCGCTGCTCGCGCCTGAGGGCACGCTGGTCTGCGCCGGCGCCAACGACGATGGTGCGGCGAGCCTGGAGAAGCACGTCAGTAAGGCGTTCGGCGGCGTCGAGACCTTTTCCAAGTTCCACAGCCGCGTCTTCTGGTTCGCCAAGGGCGAGCGAGCGCCGCCCGACTACTGGCAGAAGCTCGCGACCCTGCAGCCCGTGGGCGACGGTTCGTGGGTGAGCCAGCCCGGCATCTTCTCCTGGGACAGGATCGACGACGGCTCCGCGCTGCTCGCAAGGCACCTGCCACCCGATCTCTCGGGGCATGTGGCGGATTTCGGCTGCGGCTGGGGCTACCTCGCGCGCGAGGTGCTGCGCTCGCCCGCCGTGACGGCGCTCGACCTGATCGACGCCGAGCATCGCGCCCTCGAGGCCGCGCGCGCCAACGTCACCGACCCGCGTGCCTCTTTCCACTGGCTCGACCTCACGGCCGAGACGCCGCCTGCGACCTACGATGCGATCGTCTGCAATCCGCCCTTCCATACCGGCCGCGCCTCGGTTCCGGAGCTTGGGCAGAAAGTCATCGAGATGGCAGCCCGCGCGCTGAAGCCCCGCGGTCGCCTCTATATGGTCGCCAATCGCGGCCTGCCTTACGAGCCCACGCTCAAGGCACACTTCACCTCGTTCGAGACGCTGGCCGACAACAACAAGTTCAGGGTGACACGCGCGGCGCGCTGAAGCGGCCCGCGATCAGGAACTCCTTGTTTCCTTCCGCCCCCGCGATCGGGCTCTCGGTCGTGCCCAGCACCGTCCAGCCGGGCTGCTCCGCGAGCCACGCCGAGATGGTGGCGCGCACTTCCTCGTGCAGCTCGGGTTCGCGCACGATGCCGCCCTTGCCGACGCGACCCTTGCCCACCTCGAACTGCGGCTTGATCAACGCCGCGAGATGCGCACCTTCCGCCGCCAGCGCCAGCGCCGCCGGCAGCGCGGTGCGCAGGCCGATGAACGAAGCATCGCAGACGATCAGGTCGACCGGCTCGGGGATCCCGGCACGTGTCACGTCGCGGATGTTGGTCTTCTCCATCGAGATGACCCTGGGATCGGAGCGCAGCTTCCAGGCGAGCTGGTTGGTGCCGACATCGACGGCATAGACCTTGGCGGCGCCCCTCTGCAGCAGGCAGTCGGTGAAGCCGCCGGTCGACGAGCCGACATCGAGCGCGATGCGGCCCGCGACCGGAATGGCGAAATGATCCAGCGCCTTCTCGAGCTTCAGGCCGCCGCGCGAGACATAGGGATGCGGCTGGCCGCGCACCTCGAGCGGCGTCTCTTCGGCCACGCCGTAGCCCGCCTTGTCGAGCCGCTTGTCGTTGGAGAAGACCAGTCCCGCCATGACGAGCCGCTGCGCGGCGGCGCGCGTCTCGGCGAGGCCGCGTTCGACCAGCGCCACATCAAGTCTTGTCTTGGCCGCCATGCCTCCCCTGCTAGCATGACCCT
>CAYRBQ010000820.1:0-1905 GCA_964422305.1 uncultured Reyranella sp.
CTGCGCGAGAGCGATACCAAGGCCTGGGTGCGCTATCCGCCGCCACGCTGGATTTGGAAGGGCACGGCGATCGCGGCCGTCCCGCATTCGGTCTCAGCCGCCATGCTGCACGGCTGGCACGGCCACAACGGCGTGTCGCTGAAGAACCCGGGCCTGGGCTTCGTCTGCACCGGCATGACGGTCGACGGGCTGCCGGGTCTCGAGGGCTACTATTTCGACCATGGCCGGCCGATCCGGGAGGACGAGCGCATCCGCTTCGCCTACGGCACCGAGCAGATGCCGCGGGTCGACTGGGCCAACCAGCCGAGGCTCGAGACCGCGAGCTGGCCCGAGGAGCGCAAGCAGAGGACCTTCCGCTCCTATGCGCTGGAGTATCTCCGGACCATGCTGCCGACCCTTCAGGAGCTGCTGGGGCCGGAGGACACGAAGAAGGAGCTGGGCCGCGTCGCCCGCCTGGTTGGGCTGCAGTTCCACGAAGAGACGGCGCGCGAGATGGGCCTGCCGACCGACGTCGAGCGCGGCGATCTCCAGAGCGCCCGCGACTTCGCCCGCTGGCTCGTGGCGGTGATGGCGGCGGTCGGCGAGGACGTGGCGAGCGAGGAGAAGGACGGCGCCGTCACCGTGCGGATGGCGGGCTGGCGCGCGGTGCGCGAGCTCACGCTCGCCGATCCGGTCGCGGCCTTCGATGCCTGGAACGAGCTGTGGCTCGGCGCGGCCGCGGCGCACGACCGCTTCCTCGACGTTCAGACCTCACGGTCGCTCGGCGACAAAGGCTGGTCCATCGCCTGGCGTATCGCGCCGAGATAGCCCACCGGGAGCGGACGCCCGTCGATCCGCTCGCCGATCGCCGCGAACGCGACCCAGCGTATCTCGTGATGCTCGTGGCTGAGGCCCGGATCGCCGCCCCGGAGCGCGCAGGCGTAAGCCACGATGCGCACGAAGCGCTGCGGGATGACCTCGAACACGTGCTCGTCCACAAGCGCGCCCACCTCGACGTCGTAGCCGGCCTCTTCCTTGACCTCGCGCGCCAGTGCGGTGTGGTGATCCTCGCCGGGATCGGGCCGCCCACCCGGCAGGTCCCATTCGCCGCGCTCGTTCAGCAGCAACAGCACACGGCCGTCGTCGATGACGACGCCCTTGATGGAAACCGGCGGACCGCTCATGGGGCCGACCTTAGCGCAAAGAAGAAGGGCCAGGGATCGCTCCCCGGCCCTCTCCAACCCGTTCGTGTCGGCTGGACCTAGAAGTCCATGCCGCCCATGCCACCGTCGCCGCCCGGCGGCATCATCGGGGCCTTCTTCTCCGGCTTCTCGGCGACCATCGCCTCGGTCGTCACGAGGAGACCCGCCACCGAAGCGGCGTCCTGCAGAGCCGTGCGCACGACCTTGACCGGATCGATGATGCCGGCCTTGATCATGTCGACATACTCGCCCTTCTGGGCATCGAACCCGTGGTTCGAGTCCTTCTGGTCGAGCATCTTGCCCGCGACCACCGCGCCGTCGAAGCCGGCGTTCTCGGCGATCTGACGGACCGGCGACTGCAGCGCACGACGCACGATCTCGACACCGACCTTCTGGTCCTCGTTGCCGGTGCGGATCTTGTCCAGCGCGCGGATGGCGTAGAGCAGGGCCGAGCCGCCGCCGGCGACCACGCCCTCTTCCACGGCCGCCTTGGTGGCGTGCATCGCGTCATCAACGCGATCCTTCTTCTCCTTGACCTCGACCTCGGTGGCGCCGCCGACCTTGATGATCGCGACACCGCCGGCGAGCTTGGCCAGGCGCTCCTGGAGCTTCTCGCGGTCGTAGTCCGAGGTGGTCTCCTCGATCTGCGCCTTGATCTGGGCCACGCGCGCCTCGATGTCGGCCTTCTTGCCGGCGCCGTTGACGATCGTGGTGTTCTCCTTGT
>CAYRBQ010000821.1:0-1895 GCA_964422305.1 uncultured Reyranella sp.
AGATTCTTCATCATTCTCCCTCTCTCATTGATAAGAGAATGGTTAGTACCAAAAGGCCTGTCCGAACGACGGAAAGTGGAAGCCCGAAGACAGCGACTCACGGCTCCCGCCAATTCGACCGGCCTATAAAACACTTCGGGAAATAGAGGGTCAAGAAATGGTCGCGGGGCTGCACCATTCTGCCCGCACCTGTGGCGTCTTTGTCACATTTTGGCAGCCCGCGACGCCATCGCTCGCCTATTGATTTCAAGAGAAAACTGACTTTCCGCAACGATTAGTCCTCATTCAGGACTTATTGTGTCATATTGCCCCGCCGCTTGCAGTTCACGGCTCGTTGAGCTTATGGTCCGCCACTGCCTCCGCCGCCCGATCGCGGCCAATGCGAGATTAAGGCGCCATTCCATGACGGGACCGTCCAGATTTGTGAGCATCGCGGTGGCCGCGGTCTTGGCGGCCGGCACCGCCGGCTGTGCCGACGACAGCAGCCAATATGAAAGATCTACCGGCCCCTCGGGCGACCGCAGCAAGACCGATGTCCGCCAGGGGCTGGGCGGACGCACCCAGGAGCAGGGCAGTCTTTTCGGTCCGGGCGGCCTGTTCGGCAGCAAGCAGCAGAAGAAGGATGACACCGGCACCGGCGTGGCGGTGAACGCCTACCTGTGGCGTGCCTCGCTCGACACCATCAACTTCATCCCGCTGGTCTCGGCCGATCCGTTCGGCGGCGTCATCATCACCGACTGGTATACCCCGGCCGAGACGCCCAACGAGCGCATGAAGGTCCAGGTGACCATCCTCGACCGCGAGCTCAGGGCCGACGGCGTCCGGGTCGCCGTCTTCAAGCAGCAGACCGCGCCGCGCGGTGGCAACTGGGTCGACGCCCAGGTCGACCCGCGCACCAACATCGACATCGAGAACGCGATCCTCACGCGCGCCCGCCAGCTCCGCATTGCGGGTGGGTCGTAAGACAGCCTTTCGCGCCAGGAACTTGACGTGAGAGGCCGCAGCGGGCATCCGCTGCGGCCTCCGTCTTTTTCGGACCACGCCTTTTTCGGGAACATCTCCGTGTCGTCGACGCCCGCTGCGCCTGCCGCACCAACCGTGCGCTACAACTTCCGCGAAACCGAAGCCAAGTGGCAGAAGGTCTGGGAGGAGCGCCAGACCTTCAAGGCCGCGATGGATAGGGCGCGTCCCAAGTACTACGTGCTCGAGATGTTCCCCTACCCCTCGGGGCGCATCCACATGGGTCACGTGCGCAACTACACGCAGGGCGACGTGATCGCCCGCTACAAGCGCGCCAAGGGCTTCAACGTGCTGCATCCCATGGGCTGGGACGCGTTCGGCCTGCCGGCCGAGAACGCCGCCATGGAAAAGAAGGTCCACCCGAAGAAGTGGACCTACGAGAACATCGCCACCATGAAGGCGCAGCTCAAGTCGATGGGCCTGTCGCTCGATTGGAGCCGCGAGCTCGCGACCTGCGATCCGACCTACTACCGCCACCAGCAGAAGATGTTCCTCGACTTCTGGAAGGCGGGGCTGGCCTACCGCAAGGAGGCCTGGGTCAACTGGGATCCCGTCGACAACACGGTGCTCGCCAACGAGCAGGTGATCGAAGGCAAGGGCTGGCGCACCGGCGCCCCCGTGGAGCGCCGCAAGCTCACGCAGTGGAACCTCAAGATCACCCACTTCGCCGATGAGCTTCTGTCGCGCCTCGACACGCTCGAGCGCTGGCCGGAGAAGGTGCGCCTGATGCAGGCGAACTGGATCGGAAAGAGCCGCGGCGCGCGCGTGTTCTGGCAGCTCACCGATGCATCGGGTGCGGATCGCGGCAAGCTCGAGATCTTCACGACGCGTCCCGACACGCTCTACGGCGCCTCGTTCGCGGCCCTGTCGCCCGA
>CAYRBQ010000822.1:0-1890 GCA_964422305.1 uncultured Reyranella sp.
ACTCCTCGGCCGGAACCGAGAACATCATGCGCAGGAAGTTCGCCGCATAGGAGAGGTCGTTGCGCGGATAGACGAAGGGCTGGCCGACCGAATACTTGTAGGCCATCGCCGCGATGGTCGGCATCTTGGCGACAAGCCGGTACGACGCGACCATGCGCTGGTGCGGATCGTTAATGTCGAGCGAGTCGTGGTAGAAGGCAGAGAGGGCGCCGACGACGCCGCAGCAGATCGCCATCGGATGAGCGTCGCGGCGGAAGCCGCGATAGAACTGGCTGAGCTGTTCGTGGACCATCGTGTGGTTCGTGATGTCCTTGACGAACTTCTCCTTCTGGACCTTGTTCGGCAGGTCGCCCTTCATCAGCAGGTAGGCGACGTCCATGAAGTCGCTCTGCTCGGCCAGGTCGGCGATATTGTAGCCGCGATGGAGCAGCACGCCCTTGTCGCCGTCGATATAGGTGATCTTGGAGCCGCACGAGCCGGTCGAGGTGAATCCCGGGTCATAGGTGAACATCCCCGATTCGCCGTAGAACTTGCGGATGTCGACCAGGCGCGGCCCGATGGTCCCGTGGATGATCGGCATCTCGTAGGATTTGCCGGTTTCGTTATCGGTCAGCGTCGCGGTCGATTTGGCCATTTGATGAACTCTTTCAGCTCGATTCGGGCAAGGCGCAGGCACCCTGCGGGAGTGCTTTTCGCCGGTTCCCGGGCACCCTAACAAGCCACTCCAGAGGGCGCAATTGTGCAGGCAAACCGCTATTTCGCGGGGCGTAGAATGCCCGTCAGGCGGCCATCGATCAGGACGAGCGCGGCACCGATCAAGGCCATTCCGGCGACTTGTTCCATCTTCATTTGTTCGTCGAGGAAGACGGCGCCCAGCGGCACGGCCACCGCCGGTATCAGGAGCGTCACCAGCAGCAGGTTGGTGGCGCCGGCAGCCTGGAGGATGCGGAAATAGAGGATGTAGGCCAGCGCCGTCGACAGGAGCGCGAGGCCGGCCATCGCAGCCCAGACGGTCGGCGACGGCATGTCCAGCAGCCACGGTCGATCGACCGCCAACATGATCGGAAGAATCAACACGGTGCTGGCCGTGAGCTGGCCAGCGGCGGCATCGACCGGCGGCACACCCATCCGGGCGAAGCGCCGGCCGTAGACGCCGGCGAAGGCGTAGGACAGTGCCGCGCCGAGGCAGGCGATCTGCCCCAGCGTGCCGCTCGGGGCGGTGAGGGCGCCCGGCCCGACGAGCGTCGCGACGCCGCACACGCCGAGCAGAAGCGCCCCGACCTTCGTCCAGCCGATGCGCTCGTCGTTGGTGAGGGCGTGGGCCACGACCAGGGTGAAGAGCGGTGTCGTGGCATTCAGGACCGAGGCGAGGCCCGAGGCGATCTGCGTCTGGCCCCAGAAGATCAGGCCGAACGGGACGAGATTGTTCAACACGCCCATGGCCGCGTAGCTCTTCCACGGCGTGCCGCTCCGGAAGAGGGAGCGACCGGCCACCAGAAGCATGACGGTGAGCGCGAGGGCGGCGAGGGCCACGCGGCCGAACACCACGGTGAGCGGCTGCAGCTCGGCCACGGCCACCTTGGCGAAGAAGAACGAGCCGCCCCACAGGATCGAGAGCAGGACGAGGAAGGACCATTCGCGGGCGCGCATCGCCCGCTGCTCTCACGTCCGCCGGTTTCGATCTATCCGCTGGCCGCCCGCAATCTCATCTCAACTCTGGACCTGCACCTTCGCCCAATTGTCCCGCAGCTCGATCGTGCGGTTGAACACCAGAGCCTTCGACCGGCTCGCGAGGTCCGGGCAGAAAAAGCCCTGCCGAACGAACTGCACGGCTTCCCCCACAGGTGTCTCGGCCAATGAGGGCTCCAGCAGGGCGCCTGACAGGACTTC
>CAYRBQ010000823.1:0-1890 GCA_964422305.1 uncultured Reyranella sp.
GCAGGCGCTGCAGCGAGCGTAAGCGAGTGAAGCGCCGAGAGCTCGCACCGTGCAGAAACGACACACGCTCTGCCGCACCGCCTGAAAGGCTCCACACAGCGGGCTCCCGGCGCTTCGCTTCGCTGCAGCGCCTGCCGCCCGCCAACGCAAATGATGCTCCGCATCATTTGCGTTCCTTCCACTGACCGCTCTCCTTCAGCGCCTTCGCGACCTCAGGAGGCATGTAGTTCTCGTCGTGTTTCGCCAGAATCTCGCGCGCGGCGAACACGCCATCAGCGCCCAGCGATCCCTCGGCGATCACGCCCTGCCCTTCACGGAAGAGGTCGGGAAGGATGCCCTTGTAGACGACCTTCACCGTCTTGTTCGTGTCGGTGACCGTGAAGCTCACGGTCTGGCCTTCCTTCTTAACGCTGCCCTGCTCGACCAGGCCGCCCAGCCGGAAGCGGCGGTCGGGTGCGATACCCTTCTCGGCAACTTGGGTCGGCGAATAGAAGAAGACGAGATTGTCGTTCAGCGCCGTCAGCACGAGCGCGGCGGCGACGCCGAGCGTGCCCAGCGAACCGATCAACAACCAGAGGCGGCGGCGCTTGGGTGTCATCGAGCGTCTATCGCTTGCGGTCGAGGCCGCGCGCCTCGAGCTCGCGCCGCGCCTTGGCGCGCGCGGCCAGCGAGGCGATCACCAGCCCGCCCAGGATGGCGAGCGCCACGAGGTAGGAGGCCAGGATGAAGGCGGAGTGGTTCATGGTGCCTGCTCCGCGACCTCGAGTCGCCGGCGGTCGATCTCGGTCTCGGTGCGCAGCAGAACCAGCCAGACGAACAGGAAGAGCAGCGAGACCGCCATCCAGAGGAGAGGCACGAGGATCGAATTGTGGATCGCCGGCGCATCGAGACGCATCACCGAAGCGGGCTGGTGCAGCGTGTTCCACCAATCGACGGAGAACTTGATGATCGGCAGGTTGATGACGCCGACCAGCGCCAGGATCGCCGCCGCGCGATCACCGCGGCCCGAATCGTCGTAGGCGCGGCTCAACGCGATGTGGCCGAGATAAAGGAAGAAGAGCAGCAGCATCGAGGTGAGCCGGGCGTCCCACACCCAGTAGGCGCCCCACATCGGCCGGCCCCACAGCGAGCCCGTAAGCAGGCAGACCGCCGCGAAGCTCGCACCGACAGGTGCGGCCGCGCGTGCCATCAGTGCGGCCAGCGGATGACGCCACACGAGCAGCGAGGCGCCGAGCACGGCAAGCAACGCGTAGCCGCCCATGGAGAGCCAGGCGGACGGCACGTGCAGGAACATGATGCGCACGGTCTGGCCCTGCTGGTAGTCGGCCGGCGCCACGAAGAAAGCCATGTAGAGGCCGACGCCCAGCATCAGCACGGTGGCGAAGCCGAGGCCCGGCAGCACGCGCTGGCTGAAACGGCGGAACCGCGCGGGATTGGCGAGGAAATGCAGGTCGGCCATGCGGCCATCCTCCCTATTCGCCGGCTTGCCGCAAGGCTGCGGCGATCGCCCACGGCATCGTGGCCAGGGCGACAAGTGCAAGAGCGGCGAGGATCGCGACATGCGTCACGATGCCGTCGCCGGCCACCAGCGCCTCGACGGCGCCGGCCCCGAAGATCAGCGTCGGCACGCAGAGCGGCAGGGCGAGCAGAGCCAGCAAGGCTCCAGACTTGCGCGCTCCCAGCGTCAAGGCCGCCGCCAACCCTCCGGTCAGCGACAGAGCGGGCGTGCCGACCAGAAGGGTGGCGAGCAACACGAGCAGGCTCTCGGCATCGAGGCCGAAGGCGACGCCGAGGAGCGGCGCCAGGAGGCTGAGCGGCAGGCCGGTCACGATCCAGTGAGCCGCGCACTTGGCGAGCGCCGCCAGCTCGAGCGGCCATGGCGCCAGCAGC
>CAYRBQ010000824.1:0-1883 GCA_964422305.1 uncultured Reyranella sp.
GGTGTCGTCCAGGGTGTTGGAGAAGGTCGGGAAGGTGTCGGCGCGCGGCATGGCGTAATCCATGAACGAGCCGGTGATGAGCTGACCGGTCTCGCGGTCGTAGACGTTCTCCTCGAGCAGCGCCTGGCCGATGCCTTGCGCCACGCCGCCGTGGATCTGGCCGAACACGATCGGCCGATGCAGCGGCTTGCCCACGTCGTCGACGGTCGTGTAGCGCTTCAGCTCGATGCGGCCGGTATCGGGATCGATCTCGACCTCGCCGACATGCGCGCCGTTCGGCCAGGCGATGCCGTCGACCGAGTTCACGTTCTCGATGAAGATCCGCTTGTCGGGCTGCTTGGCCGCCAGCTCGCCGAGCCCGATGCCGCGATCCGTGCCGGTGATCGTGAAGCGGCCGGCGGCATAGACGATGTCCGCCGTGCTGGCCTCCAGCGCATCGGCCGCCAGCTCCTTGCCCTTGTCGACGAGCTTCTCGCTGCCGGTGAGGACGGCGGAGCCACCGATATAGGCCGAGCGCGAGCCCATCGAGCCGACGCCGCCCACGCGATCCGAATCGCCCATGGCGATCTCGATCTTCGACGGGTCGATGCCGAGCAGCTCGGAGGCGAGCTGGGTGAAGCTGGTCTGCAGACCCTGCCCCATGCCCTGCGTGCCCATCCAGATCACGACCTTGCCGTCTTCCTTCACTTCGTAATGCGCCATCTCGTTCATGACGTTGGCCGAGGTCCATTCGACGTAGGACGCGAGCCCACGGCCGTAGAGCTTGCCGCGCTTCTGGGCGTCCGCCTTGCGCGCCTCGAAGCCCTGCCAGTCGGCGGCCTCGAGCGTCTTGGTCAGGAAGAGATCGAAGTCGCCGGAATCGTACTTCTCGCCCATCGCGGTGGTGTAGGGCATCTGCGAGGGCTTGACGAAGTTCCGGCGGCGCAGCTCGGCGGGATCCATGCCGATCTGACGCGCTGCGGTGTCCATCAGGCGCTCGAGATTGAGGATGCACTCCGGACGGCCGGCGCCGCGATAGGCGCCGATCGTCGCCGAGTTGGTGATGACGCAATTGAGCTTCAGGTCGACGACGGGGATGTCGTAGGTCCCGGTCGTGACCTTGGGTCCGACGAACAGCGGAATGACGACGCCCGCGCGCGCCGGATAGGCGCCGATATTGGCGAAGGCCTCGAGCCGCAGCGCCAGGATCCTGCCGTCCTTGTCGAGTGCCAGCGATCCCTTGTGAAGCTGGTCGCGGCCGGCGGTCGTCGCGGCGAATTCCTCGCTGCGCTCGGCGCGCCACTTCACCGGGCGCTTCAGGACCTTGGCGACCCAGACGGCAACGGATTCGTCCGGCTGGATGCCGACCTTCATGCCGAAGCCGCCGCCGATGTCGCGCACCAGCACGCGAATCTTGTCCTTCGGCATCTTGAGGATGACGTCGGCCAGCGTGTCGCGCGTCACCGACGGGTTCTGGCTTCCGATGTGAACGATCAGCCGGTCGCCTTCCCACTCGGCCATGATCGCGCGTGGCTCCATCGCGTTGACGATCAGGCGCTGGTGCATGATGTCGAGCGACACGACGTGCGCCGCCGCCTTGAAGGCCTCGTCCGCCTTGGCGGCATCGCCGAAGCGATTGAAGCCCGCGAGATTGCCGGGGGCCCCCTCCCAGACCTGCGGCGCGCCGGGCTTCAGCGCATCCTCGATGGTCGTGACGGACGGCAGCGGATCGTACTCGACCTCGACCAGCTCGGCGGCGTCCTGCGCCTGTTCGCGCGTCTCGGCCACGACGGCGACCACGGCCTCGCCGACATGGCGCACGACCTCGGACGCCAGCGACCGGCGTGGCGTCATCTCCGGCTTGCTGCCATCGGCGTTGGGAAACATCGCCGGGAAGGAGAAGT
>CAYRBQ010000825.1:0-1876 GCA_964422305.1 uncultured Reyranella sp.
GCCCTCACCGTGATGGGCGTCTCGGGCACGGCCGAAGTCCTGCCGGGCGACGGCGAAGGCGCGACGCCTGAGGCCATCCTCTCGCCCATCGCGACGGCGATGCGCGCCGCTGTCGTCATGTCCGGCATGAGCCGCAAGAACGAGCGTGGCGAGCAGGTCGTGCTGCTGCCGCTGGAGATGGCGGAGAAGATCGCGCGCCACGACGGCTGGGACCTCGCGCGGGTGCAGCAGCATCTGTTCGACGAGGCTCAGGGCGTCGCGCGCGCGCCCGATGCCATCCATCCGATCGTGACCGGCGGCGCCGGCTACAAGATGAGCTATCTGCCGGTCTGGGGCGGCGGTTCCGAAACCGTGACGCGCGCGCTTAGCTGATTACGTCCATCTCCAGCCGAACGCGCGGCGCAGCAGGCCGGAGATCAGCCAGATTCCGAACCCCCAGAAGGCATAGACGATCGGCACGACGATCACGCCCGGCATGCGGAATCCGCCGCCGATCGGCAGGCCCTTGATCGGCAACACGACGAACCAGTTCACCGCCGTCACAACAATCCCGGCAAAGAGCATCCATCCGATGGGACCATCGAACGTCGGAGGTACGCGCGGAACGACGAAGGAGCCGAGGATGCCCCACAGACCTCCCCAGAATGCCGCCGACAGAATGGCGGGCACGCCCAGCGGCGCGACGGGCGCCATATTGTAAATTGCAGCACGAGTGAACCCGAGACTGTTGGACACGTAAAAACCGAGCTGGTGGAAGAGCAAGACGCTCAGGAATCCGGCGATGAAGCCCACGATGATCGTGCGCATTAACTCTCCCCACTGCAGTGCGCCCGGCGACAATACCATTTCCAATTGAGACGTGCGCGGAGTCCGCTCTTGGGAAGCAATATTCAGGCTGACCTGTGTTGGCGTGACGCACACCGACTGTTAAGACGCGACGGAAACAGTCAGGAGCAGACATGGCCACCGCCGCCACCCCGATCAAAAGCGCCGCCAAGGGCATCACCGCCGACGCCAAGCCGTTCGACTGGGAGGACCCGTTCTTCCTCGACGACCAGCTCACCGAGGAGGAGATCGCCATCCGCGACGCGGCGCGCGACTACTGCCAGGACAAGCTGATGAGCCGCGTTCTCGAGGCCAACCGGCACGAGAAGTTCCACCGCGAGATCATGAACGAGTTCGGGGCGCTGGGCCTCCTGGGCTCCACCCTGCCCGAGAAGTACGGCTGCGCCGGCGCCAACTACACGAGCTACGGGCTGGTCGCCCGCGAGGTCGAGCGCGTCGATTCCGGCTACCGCTCGGCGATGAGCGTCCAGTCCTCGCTGGTCATGCACCCGATCTACGCCTACGGCAGCGAGGAGCAGCGCATGAAGTACCTGCCGAAGCTCGCCACCGGCGAGTGGGTCGGCTGCTTCGGCCTCACCGAGCCCGATCACGGCTCCGATCCCGGCGGCATGAAGACCCGCGCTGTCACGGTGCCCGGCGGCTTCAAGGTCTCCGGCTCCAAGATGTGGATCACCAATTCGCCGATCGCCGACGTGCTGGTGATCTGGGCCAAGCTCGACGGCGGCGCGATCCGCGGCTTCATCCTGGAGCGCGGCATGAAGGGTCTCGAGACGCCCAAGATCGAGGGCAAGTTCAGCCTGCGCGCCTCGGTGACCGGCGCCATCATGATGGACGAGGTCTTCGTGCCGGTTGAGAACCTGATGCCGAACGTCTCGGGCCTCGGCGGCCCGTTCGGCTGCCTCAACAACGCCCGTTACGGCATCGCCTGGGGCGCCATGGGTGCGGCCGAGTTCTGCTGGAAGCAGGCACGCAGCTACACGCTCGACCGCAAGCAGTTCGGCCGTCCGCTCGCCGCCAACCAGCTCATCCA
>CAYRBQ010000826.1:0-1875 GCA_964422305.1 uncultured Reyranella sp.
ACCCGCGAGCGCGAGCGCGGCACCATGGAGAACCTGCTGGCCATGCCGGTGCGGCCGATCGAGGTGATGATCGGCAAGATCGTGCCCTATATCGCGATCGGCGCGGTGCAGGTGACGGTCATCCTGATCGTCTCGAAGCTCCTCTTCGACGTCGGCGTCGAGGGCAGCGTCCTCGTCCTGTCGCTCGGCACGGCGCTGTTCATCACCGTGAACCTCGCCATCGGCTTCACCATCTCGACGCTGACCCAGAACCAGCTCCAGGCGATGCAGGCCTCGTTCTTCATGATGCTGCCCTCGATCCTGCTCTCGGGCTTCATGTTCCCCTTCCGCGGCATGCCGGTCTGGGCGCAGTGGATCGGCGAGGCCATCCCGGCCACGCATTTCATGCGCGTGGTCCGCGGCGTGATGCTGAAGGGCGCCGGCTTCGACGATGTCTCGGCCGGGCTCGCCGCCCTGCTCGCCATGCTGCTGATCGTCTCGATCGTCGCCGTCAGCCGCTACAAGGTCACGCTGGACTGACCTGCAAAATCCGCGGGTTGACCGGCGTCCGCCCCAGGCGCAAGCCGTCGGGCCGATGTCCGCTCCCGCCGCCGACCAGCCCGACTCGCTCTCGCGCCTGATCCCGTCGCGAGTCGCCAGGGGCTTCTTCCTGGCCGTCGTCTCGGGGCTGTTCTTCACCCTCCTCAACGTCTCGGTGAAGGAGCTGGCGAGCGAGATGCCGCCGCTCTTCGTCTCATGGGGCCGCTGGGTGGGCGGCATCGTGCTGATCGCGCCCTTCATGCTGTGGCACCGCGGCCTCGCCGGCATGAGGACGCAGGACCTCAAGCTCCACTGCATTCGCGGCCTGTTCCACACGCCGGGCTATGCGCTGTGGTACGAGGCCGTGGTCTGGCTGCCGCTCGCCACCATGGCGGCACTGGGTTTCACCGGCCCGATCTTCGTCACCATCGGCGCCGTCCTCTTCCTGCGCGAGACCGTGCATTGGCGCCGCTGGCTCGGCGTCGGCGTGGGTTTCCTCGGCATGCTGGTGATCGTCCGCCCCGGCCTCGTCGAGATGAATCCGGGCATCCTGATGATGATGCTCGCGGTGCCGCTGATCGCCGGCTCCAACCTCGTGGCCAAGGTGGTGGCCGGCCGCGACCGGCCCGAGGTCGTCGTGCTGTGGCAGAGCATCGTCGGCGCGATCTGCTTCACGCCGCTCGGCCTCTGGTTCTGGCAGACGCCGACGCTCACGCAGCTCGGCCTGTACCTCTGCGCCGGCTTCTTCGGGACGATGGGCTACTTCTTCATCACCTGGGCCTATCGCCTGATCGATATTTCCGCCCTGCAATCGATCACCTTCTTGGGCATCGTCTGGGCCGCCTTGATGGACGTGGCGGTCTGGGGCAAGACGGCCGACGTCTGGACGTTCGTGGGGGCCGCCATCATCGTGGCCGCCACGACCTACATCGCGCACCGGGAAGCGCTCGCGCCGAGGGCAACGGGAGGAAAGAGAAAATGACGGATCGTCTCGCCGGCAAGGTCGCCCTCATCACCGGCGGCGCCTCGGGCCTCGGTGCCAACGCCGCCGCCCTCATGGCGCAGGAAGGCGCCAGGGTCGTGGTCGCCGACGTCGCGGCCGACCGCGGCAAGGCGGTCGCCGACAAGCTGGGCTCGGCCGGCCATTTCGTGAAGCTCGACGTCACCTCCGAGGACAACTGGAAAGCCGCGATCCAGGAGACGGTCGACAAGTTCGGCGCCCTGCACGTGCTGCTCAACTCGGCCGGCATCGGCCTCAGCAAGACGGTCGAGGAGATCACGCTCGAGGAGTGGCGCAAGGTGCACGCCATCGACCTCGATGGCGTGTTCCTCGGCTGCAAGCACGGCGTCGCCGAG
>CAYRBQ010000827.1:0-1871 GCA_964422305.1 uncultured Reyranella sp.
TGAGCGCCAGGAGGAGCCGAAAGCTTTCGACACCCAGGTTGGCGGAGGCATGCATCGGCAGGACGTTCTTGTCCGGCAGCAGGTAGTTCAGGATCGTGAACACCGACTTCTTGATCTCGCCGGCATACCAGGTGCCGCAGATCGCCACGACGCGATCGGTGAAGTTCACGAGGATGGCGCAGTCCGACGCCGTGCCGTCGAGCTTCGGGTCGGCCTGGAACCCCGGCAGGTTCAGGATGGTGAATTCCGGCTTGAAGCCTTCGAGCTCCTCGGCCTTCGGGCGCAGGAACATGTTGCGGGCGAAGAGATTGTGCCAGGCCGTCTCGTTGACGACGCGCACGCCGATGCGGTGGGCGGGATCTGCACCGGCCCAGCAGTCTCGCACGAACAGGTCGCGACGCTGTGCGTAGGCGATCATGCGGTTGTAGAGGGCGCGGTAGCGGTCGGGCGCAATCGGCTTGTTGGTCTTGCCCCAGTCGATGCGACCCTTGCTCTCGGAATCCTCGACGATGAACTTGTCGTTCGGCGAGCGGCCGGTATGGACGCCCGTACGCACCACCAGCGCGCCGCCATCGGCGACCACGCCCTCGCGGCGTCGCACCGCCTCCTCGTAGAGCGAAGGAACCTGCAGGTTCCAGTAAACGTTGCCCAGGTTCTTCAGACCGAGCGCTTCCAGCCCGAATTTTGGTACGACGAAGCCCGCCTGATGCACAGCGTTTCTCCTGCTTTTTCCGACCGATCGAGCGGCCTTGAATTGACGCCTATGCGCTACTGGTAGGGCTATTGGGTGGCAAGAGCCTGCGACAAGTTAGTGGCGAGGATCATGTGGATCAGATTTCGCACCAGCGAAGGGCATGCCGCGACGCGGAATCGACCCTTTGGGCGGCGGAACATTCAGGCTGCAGCGCGAGCCTTGCCGACCAGGGACACCAGCACCTTGCGCGCCTCCCCGCCGGCCGCCAGCGGCTGGTCGAAATCCAGGCGTGCCACGGTGCCAGCCCGCCTGAGGTCGATGCCTTCGGGGTCGATGCCGGTCATGCGCCAGTCCGCGCCGGTCAGGCCGAGCAGCTTCGTGGCGTAGAGCTGGACGGCGTCGGCATGGTCCTCGTTCATGTGCTCGACGATGCCCGGCTCGGCCTCGGCGAGTCCCGCCGCCACAGGGGCCATCAGGTCGCCGGCGTCGATCCAGCGAATCTTGCCGAAGCCGCCGACCAGGTGGGCGCGCTCGACGGCGACACGATAGAAGTGGAAGTCCTTGAAGCCGGCATACATCGCCGCGTCGGGATGGCGCGCGAGGAAGCGCGCCTTGAGCCGCTCGTCGGCGATTCGCTCGGCGCGGCCGACCACCGTGACCCGCGGGCCGGTCAGGGGCTGGTCGAGGCCGGCCGTGCCGTCGAACAGCAGCGAGACGCGGGCGTCGGCCAGAATGGCCTTCGCATGTTCCGCGAGATCGCTGAGCAGCAGCAGCGGCGAGAGGTCGTGGTCGACCGCCACCAGCACCAACGAGGCATAGGGCCAGGCGCCACCGTCGGTCGGAAGCGCCGTGGCGAGGGCCGCCCGGTCGAGGCCGCGCAACAGGGCACGCACGGTGCGGGGCATGTCATCCTGGGTCATTTTCGGATCAAAAAAGCCGCAATTGTTCACTGAGTTGTGGGCCGGGAAGGCGGCGGCGGCGGCCCAGTCTGTGTGATAGCATGCTCGCACCGCCGTTGTCCGCCGTGTCTGCAGGAGAAGCCAAGCCGTGCGCAAGAACATCGCCCTCGTCGACGACGACCGCAACATCCTCACCTCGGTGTCGATGCTGCTCGAAGCCGAAGGGTTCCAGATCAAGACCTACAACGACGGCGCCTCGGCGCTCGAGGGGCTGAACC
>CAYRBQ010000828.1:0-1866 GCA_964422305.1 uncultured Reyranella sp.
AGCCGGAGACTCGGGCGGCGGTCGAGGCGGCGGCCAAGCTGTTCGAGCAGGCGGGCGCGACGGTCGAGCCGGTGGCGCCGTTCATGACGCCCGCCATGCTCGACCTGCAGGATCTCTTCTGGCGGGTCAGGAGCTGGAACGATTTCTCCACGCTCCCGCCGGAGAAGCAGGCCAAGGTGCTGCCCTTCATCGCCTTGTGGTGCCGCGGCGGCGCCGACGTCTCGGGCACCATGGTGATCCGGGGGCTCAACAACTACATGGCCATGCGCGCCGCCACGGTGAAGGCGCTCCAGCCGTTCGACTTCGTGCTGTCGCCGACCTCGCCGGTGCCGACCTTCCCGGCCGAGTGGGAGATGCCATCCAACGACGTGACCCGCGCGATGCATCACATCGGCTTCACCCTGCCCTACAACATGGGCGAGCAGCCGGCCGCCTCGATCAACTGCGGCTACACCAAGGAAGGCAAGCCGATCGGCCTGCAGATCGCGGGCCGCCGCTTCGACGATCTCGGCGTGATGCGCCTCTCCCGCTGGTTCGAGTCCGCACGCGGAGCGCAGAAGAAGTGGCCGGAACCGCCGAAGCAATAGAGTACGACGTCGTCGTGGTCGGCTCGGGCGCCGCGGGATTGTCCGCGGCGCTGGCCGCCGCGCACGGCGGCGCGACGGTGCTGGTGCTGGAGAAGTCGCGCTGGCTCGGCGGCACGACCGCCATGTCGGGCGCCGGCACCTGGGTGCCGGGCAACCATCACATGAAGGCGGCGGGTATCGAAGATTCGCCGGAGGAGACCTTCGAGTACATCAAGGGCGCCGCGCCGCCGGGCTGGGAGGAGACCGAGCACGAGCTCTGGCAGGTGCTGGCCGAGCAGTCGGCGCCGATGCTGAAGTTCCTGGAGGACGAGACGCCGCTCCGCTTCGAGCTGGTCAACCATCCCGACCTCTATGCCGAGGCACCGGGCGGCAAGCCGTTCGGCCGCATGGTCTCGACCACGCCGATCAGCCGCTTCCGGCTCGGCCGCTGGTGGAACCGGGTGCGGCCCTCGGTGAAGACGCAGGTCTTCACCTACAAGGAGCTGGTCGACGGCGTGCTGAAGCATCCGGTGCGCGGCGCACTCGGGATGGCGCCGACCCTGCTGTGGCGGCTGCTGACGGCCAGCGTCGGCGCCGGCAACGCGCTGGTGACGGGCCTGGTGCGCGGCTGCCTCGACAAGGGCTGCCGCATCGAGCTCGAGGCGCCGGTGCATCGCCTCGTCCTGGAAGGCGATGCGGTCGCGGGCGTCGAGGCGACGATCGGCGGGACACGGAAATCGATACGCGCAAGGCGCGGCGTCGTGCTGGCGACCGGCGGCTTCGACTGGAACCGCGAACTGATGGAGAAGTACTTTCCCGGCCTCGACCTCACCGGCGCGCCCGACACCAACACCGGCGACGGCCAGAGGATGGCGGCCGGGGTGGGGGCGGAGCTCGCGCACATGGATCAGGCGCTGATCTCGCCCGCGACCTTCACGACCTACGAGGGCCGCCGCCACGCCCAGCCGCTGCTCGGGACCTACGCGCCGCACGTGATCCTGGTGAACCGGCACGGCCAGCGCTTCGTGAGCGAGGGCAGTCCGGCGCTGGGTATGGCGATCGACGAGCGCGGCCCGGACGGAAAGCACCTTCATCTGCCGGCCTGGCGCATCTTCGATTCGCGCTACGCCAAGGCGATGACGCTCTCCATGCACTTCGGTTCGAAGGAGAAGGGCTTCATCCGCAGGGCCGACACGATCGAGGCGCTGGCTCGGGAGATCGGTCTCGATCCGGCGACGCTGCGCGCCACTGTCGACCGCTTCAACGGCTGGTCGAATGAGGGCGTCGATCGAGACTTCCA
>CAYRBQ010000829.1:0-1866 GCA_964422305.1 uncultured Reyranella sp.
GCGATCGGGCCCAGGCCGGCGGCGACCGCGGCCGCGCCGCCGCCGCTCGAGCCGCCCGGCGTGCGCTCGAGGTTCCACGGATTGCGCGTCACGCCGAACGAGGGGCCGTCGGTCAGGCCCTTGACGCCGAACTCCGGCGTCGTCGACTTGCCGATGACGATGGCGCCGGCGGCGCGCAGGCGCTGCACCAGCACGTCGTCGGCCTTGGCGACATTGTCCTCGAAGATCGCCGAGCCGTGCCTGGTATGAGCGCCGGCGACATCGATCAGGTCCTTCACGCTCACCGGCACGCCGTGCAGCGGGCCGAGCTTTTCGCCGCGCATCACCGCTTCCTCGGCCTTGCGCGCGTCACGCCGCGCCGCGTCGGCCAGCACCTGGCGAAAGCAGTTGAGCTTGGGTTGCGCGCGCTCGACCGCCGACAGGACGGTGTCGACGTACTCGACGGGCGACAGCTTGCGCGCGCGAATCAGGGCTGCCGCTCTGGCGGCCGGCATGAACAGCAGATCGACATCGGACATCGGGCGAGGCACTCCGGTACGGGCAGGCCGCCGTTAGAGCAGAGTCGCCGGCGCTTGTGAACGCTCTCGGTCTCCTCAGCGGATTCGCTGGGGAGGAGAGAAGATTGCGCTGCTCGACACCAGACGGCTCGTGGGTTACGCCGCCGGCGGATGTTCTCGATTCCCGTTCTGGTGGCCCTGGCGGCCGTTGCCGTCGTGACGTCGTTCATTTCCGGCGTCTTCGGCATGGCGGGCGGCATGCTGCTGATCGGCTTCCTGCTGGTCTTTCTGCCGGTGCCGGTCGCCATGGTGTTCCACGGCGTCATCCAGATCGCGGCCAACGGCTGGCGCGCCTGGCTGTGGCGCCATCACGTGAACTGGAAGGTCGTGTTCCAGTTCGGCGCCGGCGCCGCCGCCTCGCTGGTCGTCTTCTCCTTCTTCGACTTCGTGCCCGACAAGGCGCTGGTGCTGATGGCCGTCGGCATCACGCCCTTCATCGCGCTCGCCGTGCCGCAGACACTCGCGCCCAACATCGAGCGCCACGGCCAGGCCTTCCTGGCCGGTGCGATCGGCGGCGCCATCCAGCTCGTGTCGGGCGTCACCGGCCCGTTGCTCGACATCTTCTACGTCCGCACAGGCATGACCCGGCAGGTCAACGTCGCCACCAAGGCGGCGGCCCAGGTGCTGGGCCACCTCACCAAGGTCGTCTATTTCGGCGCGGTGATCGCGGGGCCGGCCGGGCGCGATCCCGAACAGTGGCTGATCATGCTCTACGCCGCTTGCTTCGCCGTGCTGGGCACGACCTTGTCGCGCAGCTTCCTCGACCGCATGTCGGACAAGCAGTTCTATCATTGGACGCGCCGCGTGATCCTGGGGCTGGGCGCGGTCTATGTTGCGCAGGGGATCTGGCTGATGGTGACGCGATGAACGAGGCGAAAGTCGACGTGAAGGCCGAGGTCCGGGCGCTGCTGGACAGGCTGCCGGACGATTGCACCTATGCCGACGTGCAGCGCGGCATCGCCGTGCTGATGTGGCCCAAGCAGAGTGACGGGAGCCTGGCGCCGCCCAAGAGGGTCGACCCGGAGGAAGTGAAGCGCCGCCTGCGCGAATGGATGAAATCGGAGAAGGACAAATGAAGGACCGCGTCTCGATCGACCTCAAGGACGGCGTCGCCGACGTCCGCCTGATCCGCGCCGACAAGATGAACGCGCTCGATCCTGCGATGTTCGAGGGCATCATCGAGGCGGGCGCGAAGCTCGCCGACATGAAGGGGTTGCGTTGCGTCGTGCTGTCGGGCGAGGGCAAGGCCTTCTGCGCCGGCCTCGACATGGGGAGCTTCGCCGCCATGAAGGCGGAAGGCGACGCGGTC
>CAYRBQ010000830.1:0-1837 GCA_964422305.1 uncultured Reyranella sp.
CCGACTTCTTGAAGTAGGGCAGCACCTGAGAATAGGACCAGCCGCGATTGCCGAGCTGCGCCCAGGTGTCGTAGTCGAGCGGCTGGCCGCGCACATAGAGCATGCCGTTGATCGAGCTCGAACCGCCGAGCGTGCGACCGCGCGGACAGGGGATGCGGCGACCGGCCATGCCCTCCTCCGCCTCCATCTCGAAGTTCCAGTTGAACTTTTCGTGGTTCAACAGCTTGGTGAAGCCGGCCGGGATGTCGATCCACATCGACTTGTCGCGCGGACCGGCCTCGAGCAGCAGCACCTTGACGTTGGCATCCTCGGTCAGCCGGTTGGCTAGCACGCAACCCGCCGAGCCACCGCCCACGATGATGTAATCCCAATTCGCCATACGCCTCTGCCTCCCTTTTCGGGCGGCAGCTTAGCGCAAGTGGCAGGAAACGTGATGCCCCGGCGCGATTTCGCGCAGCGGTGGCGACTCGACCTTGCAGCGGTCCACCGCGTAGGGGCAACGCGTGTGGAAGTGACAGCCGGACGGCGGCTTCACGGGGCTCGGCACGTCGCCCTGCAGCACGCGCTTCTGCCGCTTGATCGCGGGATCCGGCACCGGCACCGCCGACAGCAGCGCCTCGGTATAGGGATGCTGGGCGCGGGTGAAGATCGAGCGCGTGTCGGCATGCTCGACGATGCGGCCGAGATACATCACCGCGATCTGGTGGCTGATGTGCTCGACCACCGCGAGATTGTGGCTGATGAAGAGATACGAGAGCTGGCGCTCGCGTTGCAGGTCCTGCAGCAGGTTGATCACCTGCGCCTGTATCGAGACGTCGAGGGCGGAGACCGGCTCGTCGCCCACGATCAGCTTCGGTCCCAGCGCGAGCGCGCGGGCGATGCCGATGCGCTGCCGCTGGCCGCCCGAGAACTGGTGCGGGTAGTTGCTCATCTGCGCCGTGCGCAGGCCGACGCGCGCGAACAGGGCCGCGACCTGCTCGTTGCGCTCCTTGGTGTTGGCCACGCCATGCACCAGCAGCGGTTCGCCCACGATGTCGCCCGCCGTCATGCGCGGGTTCAGCGACGAGAACGGATCCTGGAAGATGATCTGCATCTGCCGCCGGTAGGGCCGCAGCTCCGCCTTCGACATCTTGGTGATCTCGGTGCCTTCGACCTTGATCGAGCCGGAGGTCGGCTCGACCAGGCGCAGCACCGCGCGGCCGGCCGTGGTCTTGCCGCAACCCGACTCGCCCACCAGACCCAGCGTCTCGCCGGCGCCGATGGTGAAGCTGATGCCGTCGACGGCGTAGACATGGCCCACCGTGCGGCGCAGCAGGCCTTTCTTTACCGGGAAATGCTTCTTGAGGTTGGTGACCTCGATGACGGGGCTGTTCGGCTTAGCCATTGGCATGCCAGCAGGCGGCCCAGTGGCCGGTCTGCTTCTCCTCATAGGCCGGCCGCTCGCGCCGGCAGAGATCGTCGGCCTTGGTGCAGCGCGGCGCGAAGGCGCAGCCGGTCGGCAGGTCGAACAGCGGCGGCACGATGCCCGGAATCTCCTGCAGCCGCTCGGCCGTGCGGTCGGTCTGGCCGCGCATCAGGTCGAGGCGCGGGATCGAGTTGAGCAGGCCGACCGTGTAGGGATGCAGCGGCCGGGCGAAGATCTCGCCGACCGACGCTTCCTCGACCTTGCGGCCAGCATACATGACGATCACCCGTTTGGCGGTTTCGGCGATCACGCCGAGATCGTGGGTGATCAGGATCACCGCAGCGCTGAACTCGCGCTGCAGCTCGACGATCAGCTCCAGGATCTGCGCCTGGATGGTGACGTCGAGCGCCGTGGTCGGCTCGTCGGCGATCA
>CAYRBQ010000831.1:0-1835 GCA_964422305.1 uncultured Reyranella sp.
CCTTGCCTCAACAAGCTGACGCCGACTTGCCGGGAGAAGGTCCCTCCGCTTCGCGCCCGTTGGGCGCTTCGGTCGGGACGACGGATTCGCCCCAAGCCTAGATCGAAGTCCTGCCTATCATGGTCAGGAATTCGCGCCGTGTCTCGCCATTGTCGCGGAACGCGCCCAGCATGCGGCTGGTCACCATGGCGACCTCGGACTTGTGCACGCCGCGCGTGGTCATGCACTGGTGCGCCGCCTCGATCACGACGGCGACGCCGCGCGGCTGCAGCACTTCCTGCAGCGTGTTGGCGATCTGCGCCGTCAGCTTCTCCTGGATCTGCAGGCGCTTGGCGAAGGAGTCGACCACGCGGGCGAGCTTGCTGATGCCGACGACGCGCCTGTCGGGCAGGTAGCCGATATGGACCTTGCCGATGATCGGCACCATGTGGTGCTCGCAGTAGGACTCAAGGCGGATGTCGCGCAGCGCCACGACCTCGTCATAGCCCTCGACCTCCTCGAAGGTGCGCTTCAGGATCTCGCCCGGGTCCTCGTCGTAGCCCGCGAAGAACTCCTCGTAGGAGCGCACGACGCGGTCGGGCGTGCCGACCAGGCCTTCGCGCGTCGGGTCGTCGCCGGCCCAGCGGATCAGGGTGCGCACGGCGGCCTCGGCCTCCTCTCGCGACGGGCGGGAAACGCCGGTGGCGAGCGAGACGACCTCGCTCTTCTTCAGGATCCTGTTCATCGTCGCTCCTCGCTATCGCGCCGCTCAGTTGAGCCGACGCTTCGAGCCCGGTGTGTCCAAGGAGAAGGTCGGAATCTCGATGTCGAACTTCTCGCCGGACTCGCTCACCATCTGGTAGCTGCCACCCATGAAGCCGGAGGGCGTCGAGAGCGGCGTGCCGGAAGTGTACTCGAACATCTCGCCGGGACGCAGCAACGGCGTCTTGCCGACGACGCCGGGCCCCTTCACCTCCTGCAGGCGGCCGAGACCGTCGGTGATCTTCCAGTGCCGGCTGCGCAACTGCACTGCGACATCGCCCTGGTTCTCGATGCGCACCGTATAGGCCCACACGAATTGTGACTTTGAGGGCTCCGACTGGTCAGGCAGATATTGCGGTGTGACCGTCACTCGGATGGCACGGGTTGTGGCGACGAACATGCTGATGATTCCCTACCTCTGACATGGGCGCTTGTCGTCAAAAGGTCAAACTCCTCTAGAGCCAGCGCGGATCGGCGGTGAAGTCGATGGTGAGCCAGCGCTGCGGTCCCTCCTCGCCGATCGCCTCGGCGATCTCGCGACGGATGGCGTCGGCCTTGGTGACGCTGTCGAGCGGCGTCTCGGGCGTCACGGCGACATGGATTTCGATGAACTGCGCGCGACCCACCTTGGCGACATAGCTGGTGTAGGACTTGAAGCCGTGGCGGCGCACGATGCCGTCCATCACGTGGCGCACGTGCCGGTCGAGCGCCGGCGGCGTGATCAGCAGGATCTCCTCCAGCGCCTTGCGCACGGTGCGGATGGGCACGAACACCAGCACCATGGTGAGCAGCGCCAGCACCAGCGGATCGGCATAGGGCGTGAAACGCGCCCAGGCGGTGCCCTCCAGCGACCAGGCGATGGCGAAGGCGACCAGCAGCGCAGAGGTGATCGCCGCCGACATCAGCCAGCTCTGGGCGTCGAGCCGCAGGAAGTCCGAGCCGATGCGCGCGTTGGCTCGGCGTTCGTAGAAGTACATGCCGAAGCAGATGACGCAGACCAGGATCGCGTAGGCCATGGCCCAGTCGAAATCGAGCAGGCGCCCGCCGCCGAGGAATGAGTCGACGGCGTTCAGGAAGGCGTAGAAGCAGAGCAG
>CAYRBQ010000832.1:0-1832 GCA_964422305.1 uncultured Reyranella sp.
GCGATCACCCTCTGGTATCCGCCGGAGCGCTGGGGCCTGATCACCGGCTTCCACATGATGGCGGGGGGGCTGGGCTCGATGGCGGCCACCCTGCCGATCCAGTGGTCGCTCTCGGTGATGAGCTGGCAGGGCCTGTTCTTCTGGCTGGCCGGCCTGTGCCTCGTCACCGCGGCGATCCTGTTCACGGTCGTGCCCGAGCGCGGCGCGCCGACCGCGACCGGCACGCTCCGCGAGCAATTCCGCATCACGGGCATCGTGCTGACCGACGGCTTCTTCTGGCGTATCCAGCCTTTGCTCACCTTCCAGCAGGTCGCATTCATCGCCTCGATCACGCTGTGGATCGGCCCGTGGCTGCGCGACGTCGGCGGCTTCGCCGACAAGGAGATGCGCGCCGATATCCAGCTCTACACCACGGCGATCATGACCTTGGGCTTTGCCATGAGCGGCGTGCTCTCGTCGGCCTTCCGCCGGATCGGCATCAGCGACTTCGCCTCGGCCAACTTGGTCAGCACGCTGTTCGCGCTGGTCTGCGCCTGGATCGCCTTCCTGCCCTCGTTCCACCCGATCGCGGCGTGGCTGCTGTTTGGCTTCCTGGGCGCCTACCCGATCCAGTACATGCCGCTGCTCGCGCGTTCCTTCCCGCCGCAGTATGCCGGCCGCGTCAGCACAAGCTGCAATCTCGTGGTTTTCACAGTGATCTTCGCCCTTCAATGGGCCATCGGAAGGATCGTCGACATGTGGCCACGCACCGCGACCGGCTACGCGCCCGACGGCTACACCTGGTCGTTTGGTGCGCTGTTCATCCTGCAGGTGGCGGGACTGGCGTGGCTGTTCCTGTCGCGGGGCCGTCCGATGGCGCAGGTGCAGCCGCTGGCGGCAGATTGAGCGAGGCGACGAGGTCGCGCACCTCCTGACGTGCGGCGACGTGGCTGAGAGTCAATGACGGCCCGCCTTTCCCCCGCTTCAGGTCGAGCAGGGTCAGGCCGCTCAGGAACAGCTCCTTGTAGATCACGCGCTCGCTGAGGCCCGCGGCGACGCGGAAGCCGATGCGCTTGGCCAACGCCTCGATCACCGTGCCCATGTCGCGCTTGTTGCGTGCCGCCAGAGACGAAAGCCGGTTGCGCATCACGATCCAGTCGACCGGCCGGCCGCCCTGCACGGCGCGGAGCTGCCGCTGCTTCCACACGGCCTCCGCGTAGATCGACGGCCGCACGATCTTGAGCGTGTCGGGATCGACCCGGGCCAGCAGGTCGAGGTCGATGAAGCTGTCGTTCAGCGGCGTCAGCAAGGTGTCGGCCCAGGTATGGGCGAGCCGGCTGAGATGCGTGTCGCTGCCGGGCGTGTCGACGATCACGAAATCGGCCTCAGCCACCGCCGGCTCGAGCGCGGCCTCGAGACGAGCGCGCTCGTCGGCCTCGGCCTCCTTGCGATCGTTCAACGTAGAGAGTGTCACCGCCGAATGGAGCGGCATCGGCAGGTCGATGCCCTTGCGGGCAGCGAGGGTCGCGCGGTTCTCAACATAGCGGCTGAGCGTGCCCTGACGGGCATCGAGATCGAGCGTCGCCACGCGCGCGCCATCGCTCATCAGCGAGACGGCGATGTGCAGTGCCGTCGTCGACTTGCCCGAACCGCCCTTCTCGTTGCCGATGACGAGCACATGCCCACGGCCCGGAGTCCGGGCCGCCTGGGTCTGGGCAATGCTCGGATTGGGCGCCGGTTGGAAGCCGCTGCTCACGAACGACCGTTCACGAATGACCGCTTAGGGCGCCTTGCGAATCCAGACGGCGGTATCGTGGAACACCGCGCCGCCGTTCGGCCAGCCCGGATCGGCC
>CAYRBQ010000833.1:0-1820 GCA_964422305.1 uncultured Reyranella sp.
CTTACTCGCCGGCGGCGGGAGCCGCTTCGACCGGCTTGTTCGAGATGTCCTCGCCAGTGGCCTGGTCGACCGCCTTCATCGAGAGGCGGACCTTGGCGCGATCGTCGACGCCCAGGACCTTGACGTTCACCTGGTCGCCATCCTCGATCACGTCGGTGACCTTGGCGACGCGACACGGCGCCAGCGAGTCTATCGCCTCTTCTTTGCCTAAGCCGCCACAGCCAGCTCGATATCGACGTGGATGCGGGCAAACGGGCAGGCGATACCGTCTTCCCCACGCTCGAACAGGCCGAGCTCCGTGAGGATGGCGACGTCCTCGTGGACGCGCTTCACGTCCCGCTCGACCCGCCTCGCCAGCTCCCGAATCGACATCGCGCCCTTGCCCTGGAGCGTGCGGACGAGCTCCCACCGGCGTTCCGTCAGCTTTCCGAAGAACATGGCCGGCGTCTCGAAGGCTAGCTCCTCGCCCCGGTAGGTCCTCGCCTGCGCCTTGCGGGCAGCGGCCCGGAGGCCGCTCTTCCAGTCCGGCGTCAGTCTAATGGTCAATGTCCGCTTCTTCATCTGCGCCTCCTTGCGGCGTCGACCTCGGCACGACGGATGTGCCGATGATCGCCTTTTCTGGTGCGTCGATCGAGCTGGGGTAACGCCGCCGTCTCGACTCGCACGGAGAGACCTCGCTTCAAATTCGGCAATCGTCACTGAGGAGGCAAGGTCCCTCGACCGCGCCGTCCTTCGGACGGCTTCGCTCGGGACGACGGGAACAGAGCCCATATGCGATAGCCCGCGCGTCCCGGGGGCAGAGAAGCAGGAGTCTGTCGCGTCAGGCGACCACTATGTCCATCTTCGCGGCGAACGCGCCCGGCTCGACGCCGTTCGCGGGCTCCAGCTTCATCTCGATCCGCTCGCGCTGGCCGGGCTGGCCGGCGGCGTGGCGGAACAGGCCGTCGCGCTCGTTCTGCGGGTCGCCCGCGACGTAGAACTGGCTGGTGAGCCGGCGGCCGTCGCCGGTCGCGACCTTGAGATGGATGTGCGGCGTGCGGCCGGGATAGGCCACGGGCTTCAAGGTACGGAAACGGTAGGCGCCCGCGGCGTCGACCGTCGTGCGGCCATAGCCCTGGAAGGCCTGGTCGCGGCGCTCGCGGCCGCGCTGGCCGGGATGATCATAGATGCCCTGAGCGTCGCACTGCCAGATCTCGACCATCGCCCCGGACACCGCGCGGCCGTCAGGGCCGAGCACGCGGCCTTCGAGGTGCAGCACTGTGCCCACGGCCCGCGCGGCCTGCCCGCGCACCTGCACGAGGTCGTTGTCCGGGTCGGCGGGAAAGCCGGTCGGATAGAACGGGCCTTCGGTCTGCGCCGGCGTCGGCACGAGGCCGGCGGCGCGGGCGGCGGAGAGCGGCAGCAAGGCGACGCTCGTTCCGGCGAGCAGGCTGCGGCGGGAAAGGATCGGAGGCTTCATCCGGTGGAGTGTGCAGGCGAATGCGGCGGCCGTGCGGCCGTTCCCCGCAGGCGCCCGATCCCCTTCGCCCTCGTATGACGAGGGCACTTCCCCCGAGACGGGGGAAGAAAAGCATCTGCGATGGGCCCCTCGTGTGAAGCGTCTCTATAACTCACGGATCCGGTATTCTGCGGTCCGGAGGACAAACAAAAACGGCGGCCTTTCGGCCGCCGTCTTCGTTTCGCGTGTGAGGCGTCTTACTCGCCGGCAGCCGGAGCGGCTTCGACCGGCTTGTTCGAGATGTCCTCGCCGGTGGCCTGGTCGACGGCCTTCATCGAGAGGCGGACCTTGCCGCGATCGTCGACGCCCAGGACCTTGACCT
>CAYRBQ010000834.1:0-1816 GCA_964422305.1 uncultured Reyranella sp.
CGTGCCAGATTGATGATCGTCGGGACGAGACGCGCCGCGGCCCGGTCGTGCGGCGCGGGGGCCTCCTTGAGCGAGGCGATGTCGGCCACGTGCGCGAGCAGCCTGAGCTCGATCTGCGAGTAGTCGGCGCTCAAGAGCTTGCAGCCGGTCTCGGCGATGAAGGCCTGACGGATCTTGCGGCCCTCCTCGGTGCGCACCGGGATGTTCTGCAGGTTGGGATCGGTCGAGGCGAGCCGGCCCGTCGCGGCGCCGGTCATGTGATAGGAGGTGTGGACGCGACCGGTCCTGGCGTCGACCTCGCGGACCAGCGCGTCGGTGTAGGTGCCCTTGAGCTTGGCGAGCTGGCGGTGCTCCATGATCTTCACCGGCAGCGCATGGCCCTGCGCGGCGAGATCCTCGAGGATGCTGACGTCGGTCGCCCACGAGCCGTTCTTGTTGCGCCGGCCACCCGGCAGCTTCTGCTCGTCGAACAGGATCTCGCCGAGCTGCTTGGGCGAGCCGACGTTGAACTCGCGGCCGGCGATCTTGTGGATCTCGCGCTCCAGCTCGCCCAGCCGCTTCTCGAAGTCGGCCGAGAGCTTCTTGAGCTTCAGCGCATCGACCTTGATGCCGGCGCTCTCCATGCCGAGCAGCACCGGGATCAGCGGCCGCTCGATCGTCTCGTACATGGTGGTGACGCGCTCCGGCACGAGCCTGGGCTTCAGCCGCGCCCAGAGCTGCATGGTGACGTCGGCGTCCTCGGCGGCATAGTCGCGCGCGCGGTCGAGCGGCACCTTGTCGAAGCTGACCTGCTTGGCGCCGCTGCCCGCCACGTCGGCAAACTTGATGGTCTGCTGGCCGAGATGCAGCTCTGCGAGCTCGTCCATGCCGTGGTTGTTCCTGCCGGCGTCGAGGACGAAGGAGATCAGCATCGTGTCGTCGACCGGGCCGATCTCGATGCCGTGGCGGCGGAACACCGCCATGTCGTACTTGATGTTCTGCCCGACCTTGAGCACCGCCGGGTCCTCCAGCAGGGGCTTCAGCTTGGCGATCGCCGTCTTGAGCGGGATCTGGCCGGGCAGCAGCTTGCCCGCATCCTTGTCCCCGCCGTCGCCCGCGAGATCGAGCGCGCCCTGCGCCGCACCGCCCGGGGTGCGGTGCATCAACGGCAGGTAGGCTGCGCGCCGCCTGGTCGAGTTCACGTCGCCCCACGGCCCTTCGAGCAGCGCCATCGAGACACCGACCAGGCCGGCGTTGTTGGAATCGAGCCCGTCGGTCTCGCAGTCGAAGGCCACGGTGCCGGCCTTCGTCGCTTCGGCGATCCACTCGTCGAGCAGCTTCTCGTCCTGGATCAGCTCGTAGTCGGCGGCGGTGAATTCCTGGTTGGATTTGGCGCGCGCCGGCTTGGGCTTGGCCGCTTCCGGTTCGGCCTTCTTCGCCGGCGCCGGCGTGGCGGCCGGCGCCACCGGTGCGGTCGCGGCCCCCAGCTCGGTGGTGTAGCGCTGCAGCAAGGTCTTGAAGCCCTGCTGCTCGAGCCACGGCAGCAGCAGGTTGGGATCGGGTTTCCTCTTGTCGAAGGAGTCCGGATCGGCGGGCGGCGGCACGTCGTCGCGAAGCTGCACCAGCTTCTTGGAAATGCGGATCAGCTCGGCGTTCTGCTCCAGCGACTCGCGCCGCTTGGGCTGCTTGATCTTGGCGGTGCTCTTCAGGAGCGTCTCGAGGTCGCCGTACTCGTTGATGAGCTGCGCCGCAGTCTTGATGCCGATGCCCGGCGCGCCCGGCACGTTGTCGGTGGAATCGCCGGCCAGCGCCTGCACCTCGACGACCTTGTCGGGCG
>CAYRBQ010000835.1:0-1814 GCA_964422305.1 uncultured Reyranella sp.
CCGGCCAGATGCTGGCCGCACTTCTCGGCTGGTCGCAGGGCACCTTCGCCAACAAGCTGAACGTCGCAGACGGCTCGATCGAGGTGAAGCGCGAGGTCGACGGCGGCCTCGAGAACATCAAGATCAAGATGCCGGCGGTGATCACCACCGACCTGCGCCTCAACGAGCCGCGCTACGCCTCGCTGCCCAACATCATGAAGGCGAAGAAAAAGCCGATCGAGACGCTGGCGCCGGACGCGCTCGGTGTCGACGTCGCGCCGCGCCTCAAGACCTTGAAGGTCGAGGAGCCGCCCAAGCGCAAGGCCGGCATCAAGGTGAAGACCGTCGCCGAGCTGGTCGAGAAGCTCAAGAACGAAGCGGGAGTGATCTGACCATGGCCATTCTCGTTGTCGCCGCGCATGACGGCAATACGGTCCGCGCCAACGTCGCCAACGCGGTGACGGCTGCCGGCCAGATGGGTTCCGACGTCACCGTGCTGGTGGCCGGCAACGGTTGCGACGATGCCGCCAAGTCGGCCGCCGCGATCGCGGGCGTCGCCAAGGTGCTGCAGGCCGACGACGCGGCCTATGCGAACTGGCTGGCCGAGGACATCGCACCGCTGATCGTGAAGCTCGCGCCGAGCTACAGCCACATCGTCATGGCGGCCGACTCGGTCGGCAAGAACATCGCCCCGCGCGTTGCCGCCCTGCTCGACGTGGCGCAGGTCTCCGAGGCGATCCAGGTCGTCTCGCCCGACACGTTCGTGCGCCCGATCTATGCCGGCAACGCGATGGCCACCGTGCAGACGGCCGACAAGGTGAAGGTGGTCACGGTCCGTCCGACCAACTTCAAGGCAGCCGCCGGCGGCGGCTCGGCCGCGATCGAGAAGATCGGCGGCGAGGGCGCCAAGGGTCTGTCTTCCTACGTCGGTGCCGAGCTCTCCAAGAGCGAGCGGCCCGAGCTCACCAGCGCCAAGATTGTCGTCAGCGGCGGCCGCGGCCTGCAGAGTGGCGAGAACTTCAAGATGCTCGAGACCTTGGCCGACAAGCTCGGCGCCGGCCTCGGCGCCAGCCGCGCCGCGGTCGATGCGGGTTACGTGCCGAACGACTACCAGGTCGGGCAGACCGGCAAGGTCGTGGCGCCTGATCTCTACATCGCCATCGGCATCTCCGGTGCGATCCAGCATCTCGCCGGCATGAAGGACAGCAAGACGATCGTCGCGATCAACAAGGACGAGGAAGCTCCGATCTTCCAGGTGGCCGATTACGGCATCGTGGGCGACCTCTTCCAGATCGTGCCGGAACTGACCGCCGCGGTCGAAAAGAAGTAACGCGGGCAGCGGGAGCATCGCGTCATGATCAAGCGCATCGGTGTCATCGGTGCCGGCCAGATGGGCAGCGGCATCGCCCATGTCTGCGCGCTCAAGGGCTTCGACATCCGTCTCGCGGACGTCGACCAGGCGCACCTCGACAAGGGCATCGACAATATCGGCCGCAACATGGACCGCCAGATCGGTCGCGGCATGATCCGGCCCGAGGACAAGGACTCGGCGCTGAAGCGCATCGCGACCGCGGTCGACTACAAGGCCTTCGCCGATTGCGATCTGATCGTCGAGGCGGCGACCGAGAACGAGGCGGTGAAGCGCGAGATCTTCAAGAAGGTCTGCGAGGGCCTGCCGCCCAACGTGCTGCTGGCGACCAATACCTCGTCGATTTCCGTGACGCGGCTTGCGTCGGTCACCGACCGCCCCGGCAAGTTCATCGGCATGCACTTCATGAACCCGGTGCCCGTGCTGGGTCTGGTGGAGCTGATCCGTGGCATCGCCACCGAGGAAG
>CAYRBQ010000836.1:0-1813 GCA_964422305.1 uncultured Reyranella sp.
GGATGTTCTTCGTGCGCGCGGCGCAGGCGGCGAGGAAGACTTCCGGCGCCGGGGAGTGCGAGTATTCCTCGAGGAAGTGATGCTCGACCTCCCAGATATGGTCGATGCCGAGCCGGTCGGCGAGCTCCACCTGTGCGAGCGCATCCTTGAACAGCTTGTGCTCGGAGTCGGCCTCCCAGGGACGGGGAAGCTGATGTTCGTACAGAAGTCCGAAACGCATCGCCTTCTCCTCAGTGAGCGGTCCAACCGCCGTCGACGACCAGGCCTGCGCCGGTCATGAAGCTCGCATCGTCCGACGCCAGGAACACGATGCCCTTGGCGATGTCCTCGGCGACGCCCAGCCGACCGATCGGATGCAGCCCAAGGGTCGTCTTGCGCGCCTGCTCGGTGTCGTTGGTGCCGACCTGGGCGGCGCGCATCACGAAGGTCTTCTGGCCCATGTCGGTCTCGATCAGGCCGGGATGGATCGAATTCACGCGGATGCCGTATCCCTTGCGACCGAACTCAAGCGCCGTCGACTTGGTGAACAGCGTCACGCCGCCCTTGGTCAGCGAATAGAGCGGATCGATCTGGCTGCCGACCAGGCCCGCTATCGAGGCCAGGTTGACGATGTTGCCTTTGGTCTTCTTGAGATGAGGCAGCGCCGCGCGCGTGCCCAGCACCACGCCGGTCAGGTTGACGGCCACGAGCTTGTGCCAGTCGTCGAGGCTCGCCTCCTCGACACCCTTGCCGTTGAAGATGCCGGCGTTGTTCACCAGCACGTCGAGCTTGCCGAACTTCGCGACCGTGGCGTCCATCGCGGCCGCCCAGCTCGCCTCGCTGGTGACATCGAGGGTCACGTAGATCGCGTCGGCGCCGATCTCCTTCGCCGTCTGCCGGCCGCGCTCCTCCAGCACGTCGCCGATCACGACCTTCGCGCCGGCCTTCACCATCAGTGCTGCCGCCGCCGCGCCGATGCCGCGTGCGGCGCCGGACAGGAACGCCACCTTGCCGTCAAGCCTGTTCATACGCTTCCTCCAGGGGCGCTTCGATTTGCGCCCGTACTGTTTGCGGCTATGCTGCCCGCCAGAACAACGAAAGAAAATAGGGAGGGCCGCCAGGCATGCGCCAGGGTCGGCTGATCGCGACGGGTGCGATGCTGGCGTTCTGCCTGTTCGCGCTCTGGCAGTCGTTGCTGTTGTCGTTGACGGATCGCCTGGGCCCCGGCCCGGGCTTTTTTCCGTTCTGGCTGGCGTTGATCGGCGCGGCGCTGGCGATCGGGCTGCTGATCCAGATCTGGCGCGAAGCATCCGTCGCCAACGACCACGAGCGCATCCTGCCACATGGGGCGGGGGGCCGGCGCTGGGCGGCGATCGTGCTGCTGCTCGCCGCCGTCACCATCGCCATGGAGTTTATCGGCTTTCGGCTCGCGATGCTGGTCTTCAATGCCGCGCTGGTGGTCGCGCTGGGCGAGCGGCGCTGGTGGCTGATCGCGGTATTCTCCGTGCTCGGCAGCTTCGGCGTCTACTACGTCTTCACGACGTGGCTCGACGTGCTGCTGCCCACCGGCCTGCTGGGCTTCTGAGCCGATGGACGCGCTCGGACACCTTCTCTCCGGCTTCGCGGCGGCGCTGTCGATCCACTATCTGCTCTACGCGCTGGCGGGCTGCGTGCTCGGCACGCTGATCGGCGTGCTGCCCGGCCTTGGACCCGCAGCAGGCACGGCGATCCTCATTCCGCTGACCTTCACCCTCGACGCCACCGGCGCCATCATCATGCTGTCGGCCATTTACTACGGCGCGATGTACGGCGGCACCATCACCTCGGTGCTGAT
>CAYRBQ010000837.1:0-1812 GCA_964422305.1 uncultured Reyranella sp.
GGCAAGTCGGCGGGCCGCCTCGCGGTCGACGCCAGGCAGGCCGCCCAGTTCGTGAAGCTCGGCTACGACATCGTCTCGATCGCCGGCGACGTCTGGCTGCTGCAGCAGGCCTTCGCCGCCGGCGCCGCGACGGTCCGGAACGGGTCCTGATCGGCAGCGGCGGCCGCCTGCGCACCCCGTGCAAGTCAAGCGCTTTAGTCGCAACACCCCTCCTTTTGGCGCGTTGACAGGGCGCAGGCCCGGGCGCACACCCCTCGCCGCGCCGCCGCCTTCGGCGGCGTTTCGACATCATGGCTCCAGCCGAAACCTCGCAAACCCAGACGACCGCCACCGCCGACCAGAGCCCGCCGCCGCCGCACCCGGCCGGGGCGGCGCTCATCGTGGGCGCGCTCGGCGTGGTGTTCGGCGACATCGGCACCAGCCCGCTCTACGCCATCCGCGAGTCCTTCCAGCACGGGCTGACGCCGACGCCCGAGCATGTGCTGGGCGTGCTGTCGGTCCTGTTCTGGGCGGTGACGCTCACCGTCACCATCAAGTACGTCGCGCTCATCATGCGCGCCGACAACAAGGGCGAGGGCGGCGTGCTGGCGCTGGCGACGCTCGCCACCCGCGGCCTCAACGGCAAGGCGCGCAACATCCGGCGCGCCGTCACTGTGCTGGCCGTGATCGGGCTGGCGCTGTTCTACGGCGATGCCATCATCACCCCGGCGATGTCGGTGATGAGCGCCGTCGAGGGCCTGTCGGCCGTGACGCCGGCCTTCACGCCGCTGGTCCTGCCCCTCTCCCTCCTCATCCTCGTCGGGCTCTTCTTCCTGCAGTCGCGCGGCACCGCCGACGTCGGCCGGCTGTTCGGGCCGGTCATGCTGCTGTGGTTCGTCGTGCTGGGCTTGCTCGGCGTCTGGCAGATCGCCAAGAACCCCGCCGTCCTCGAGGCGATCAACCCGATCCACGCCTACTACCTGATCGCCGACCGCGGCCTCGGCATCTTCTGGGCCTTCGGCTCGATCGTCCTGGCCGTCACCGGCGCCGAGGCGCTCTACGCCGACATGGGCCATTTCGGCAGGAAGCCCATCCGCACCGCCTGGCTCGGCCTGGTCATGCCCGGCCTGCTGCTGAACTACTTCGGCCAGGGCGCGATGATCATCGAGAACCCCGACGTGGTGCATCACGTGTTCTTCGCGCTGGTTCCGGAGGACTACATCATCTTCCTGGTGGCGCTCTCCACGCTCGCCACCGTGATCGCCTCGCAGGCGGTGATCACCGGCGTGTTCTCGCTGACCCGGCAGGCGATCCAGCTCGGCTACCTGCCGCGCATGGAGATCCAGCACACCTCGGAGACCGCGATCGGCCAGATCTACATCCCGCGCGTGAACTGGCTCTTGATGTCGGGCGTCGTGGCCCTGGTCGTGGGCTTCGGCTCCTCGAGCGCGCTGGCCGGCGCCTACGGGCTTGCCGTCACCGGCGCCATGCTGGTCGACGCCGCGCTCGCCATGGCGGTCGCCATCCTGGTGTGGCGCTGGTCGTGGCCGCTCGCGGCCGCGGTGTTCGGCTTCCTCGCCATTCCCGACCTCGCCTTCTTCATCGCCAACGCGCTCAAGATTCCCGACGGCGGCTGGCTGCCGCTGATCATCGCCTTCCTGATCTACTTCACCATCACGACCTGGCGGCGCGGCCGCCGTCTGGTCGCCACCGAGATGAGCGAGGGGGCGCTGCCGCTCAAGGAGTTCCTCGGCCGCATGGAGCGCGCGCCCGACCGCGTCGCCGGCACCGCGGTGTTCCTGACCGCCGACGCCACCCACACGCCGCAGGCCT
>CAYRBQ010000838.1:0-1804 GCA_964422305.1 uncultured Reyranella sp.
ATCACGTCGGGATAGAGCGTGCCCTGCGCCAAGAAGGCCGCGCCGCCGATCGTCCTGGCCTCCTTCTCGAACACGTCGATGAACAGCGCGCCGATCGTCTTGCGCTTCTTCTCGGGATCGGTGACGCCCTTCAGCGCGTTCAGGAACAGCTCCGAAGCGTCGGAGTGGATCAGCGGGATGTTGTAGTGGTCGCGGAACAGGCGGACCACCTGCTCGCCTTCGTCGAGGCGCAGCAGGCCGTGGTCGACGAACACGCACTGGAGCTGGTCGCCGATCGCCTCGTGCAGCAGCACGGCCACGACCGAGGAGTCGACGCCGCCCGAGAGGCCGCAGATCACCTTGCCCTTGCCGACCTGGGCGCGGATCTGGGCGATGGCGCGCTCCTTGAAGGCGGCCATCGTCCAGTCGCCCTTGGCGCCGGCGATCTTCAGCGCAAAGTTGCGCAGCAGCTTGGCGCCGTCCGGCGTGTGCATCACCTCGGGGTGGAACTGCACGCCGTAATAGCCGCGCTTCTCGTCGGCGATGGCGGCGAAGGGCGCGTTCTCGCTGGTGGCGATGACGGAGAAGCCGGCCGGGAGCTTGGTGACCCTGTCGCCGTGGCTCATCCAGACCTGCTTGCGGTCGCCCGGCGCCCAGACGCCCTCGAACAGGCGGCTCGGGGTCTTCACCTCGAGCTCGGCGCGGCCGAACTCGCGGTGATGGCCGCTCTCGACCTGGCCGCCCAGCTCCTTGGCCATGGTCTGCTCGCCGTAGCAGATGCCGAGGACCGGGAGGTCGGCCTTGAAGATGTCGGGGTGGGCGGAGGGCGACTGGCCCTCGGTCACCGAGGCCGGGCCGCCGGACAGGATGATCCCCTTGGGATCGAAGGCCTTGATCCTGGCCCCATCGACGGACTGGAAGGGCAGGATTTCGCAGTAGACCCCGGCTTCACGCACGCGCCGGGCAATGAGCTGGGTAACCTGGGAACCGAAATCGACGATCAGCAAACGGTCGGACATGCGGCGATATACGGAACGCCGGGCCGGCCATCAACTCGTAGGGTGTGGGTTTCTAGTCGGCTCCGACGGGTCGCAGCCCAGCGCCGAGGTACGCCCTCGATCTGGCGCGCCGCTCCGCGGCCCGACGGGCCATTGCCAGGTACATGGCGGCGAGATCGAGCATGGTGGCCTTGGCGCCGGGATCCAGCATCAGGACCGCGACCGCATGGACCTCTTCCGCTCGCCCCTGCCAGTAGGCGGCGTTGGAGGCCGCGGGGCTATTGTTGGCCGGTTCCGGAGGGTACTCGTCACGCATACTCCACCTCTTCCAGTGCGGAACCAACGCACGGGACAGCAGAAGGTGACAGGGCGACGACCGCTAAATCGTGCGACGGACAACCGCCTTTGCGGCCCAGACGAGGCGGCGCCTGTGGTCAGGGCGTGACAAGGTCGCAAAGACAGAGGTTTCTCCCATCCCGAGCGTCGGGAGGGACCTTATCCTCGCGTCACAATGCACTCGTTGTGCATTTTCGCGGCGGCTCGCCAGCCAACCGAGGGGGTGTATCAATCCTCCGCGGCGAGCTTGCGGCGGATGAGCGGGGCGTCGAGGTTGCGCCAGGCATAGGCGATCTCTTCGACGTCCTTGCCGGCCATGGTGTCGATCCGCTCGCCGACGCGGGCACCGCCCATGCCTTCGTAGAAGAACCGCGTCGGGTTGTCGGCCAGCATCCACAGCACGGCGGTATCGTTGCCGTCGGCGCGCAACTGGCGGAACAGGGCGTCGAGCAGGCGCCGGCCGAGGCCGATGTTCTGGAAGTCGGGCTCGA
>CAYRBQ010000839.1:0-1801 GCA_964422305.1 uncultured Reyranella sp.
GCAGCTTGACCCGGTGCGGCGGCAGCAGCGACAGCACGGGCGTACCCGCCGGCACCCATTCGCCGACATTGAAGAAGGTGTTCTCGACCAGCGCGTCCTCGGGCGCCGACGGCATCAGGTCGTCGAGCCGCTTCTTCGCTTGGTCGAGGTTGGCCTGGCTCTGCTCGATCAGCGCCGCTGCCGCCGTGATCTCGCCCTGCCGCGCGGCGAGGTCGCCGGCGCGCTCCTGGGCGGCGAGCGACGCCGAGCGGGCGCGGAGCTGCAGAACCTGCGACTCGGCCTGGTCGTGCGCCTGCCGCGTCGTGACGTTCCTCTGCAGCAGCTCGGCCTGCCGCTTCAGCTCGGTTTCGGCCAGCACCAGCATGGCGTCGACCTCGCGCCGCTGGGCGCGGATCACGTCCTGCTCCTCCTGGCGCTTGCCGGTCAGCAGGTTCTCGTGCCGCGCCTTGGCTTCGGCCAGCGCCGCCTCGGCGCGCGCGACCTCGGCCCGGGCCACGGTCGGGTCGATCACGAAAAGGCGGTCGCCCTTCTTCACCCTCTGGCCGCGCTCGACCGGCCGCTCGAGCAGCCGGCCGGCGACCGGCGGGGCGATCAGGCTGGTCTCGCCCTCGACGTAGCCGAGGTAGCGGCCGTCGTCGGCGCCGATGCCGCCCAGCGCCAGCAGGCGGTCGCCCCACACGACATAGGAGACGAGCAATGCGGCCAGCACGGCCACGACGGCGACGAACGGCGCGCGTTTCATGACGCTGCCTCCGGCTTCAACGCGTGCAACATCAGGTCGGCGTGGTGGCGTGCGAGCGCCTGGACATCGAGCCTCTCCGCGCCGATCGGCTCGAACACGGTGCGCCAGATCACCGCCAGAAGCATCGGCGCGATCATCGAGCGCACGGTGAGGCCGGGATCGACCTTGCGGAACTCGCCCTGGGCGATGCCGCGCACGATCAGCCCTTCCATCAGCGGGATGCCGCGGCCGATCACTTCCTTCAGGTAGAAGCGGCCGATCTCGGGGAAGGCGCGCGATTCGGAGATCACCAGCTTGGCGATCGAGGCCATCGGCGACTGCTCCACGCGCAGCGCCATGAAGGCCAGGATGCGCGGCAGCAGCGGCGCGACGGGCCCCTGGTGGGCGGCGAGCATCGCCTCGACCTGCAGGATGTTGGAGGCGACGGCAGAGCGGATGACGCCCTGGAAGAGGGCGGTCTTGTCCTCGAAGTAGAGGTAGATCGCGGCCTTGGAGAGCCCGGCGCGCCGCGCCACGTCGTCGAGGCGCGTGCCGGCGAAGCCCGTCTCGACGAACTGGGCGAGGGCGGCCTCGAGGATCTCCTTCGGCCGTTCGGCCGGGGCACGGCGCTGTTTCCGGGGCCTCATATAACTAACTTACCAGTCAGTAAGTTGTTTGACAAGCAGGTGTGGCGCAACGGTTTCAGGCCTAAAGTGCTGCGAGGAGGTCCCCATGGACACAGTTCTCGACACGACAATGCGTCGCCGCCGCACGCTCGATACGAAGCCGGCCGCACCGGTCCTGTTCGCGCACTTCGTCCTGCGCTCCTCGAACATCGACAGGATGATCGACTGGTACGTCGCCATGCTGAACATGCGCGTGGTTCAGCGCACCGACTACATCTGCTTCCTGACCTACGACGACGAGCACCACCGGCTCGGCATCGTGAATGCCGCGGGGCTGGAGGCGCCCGGCCCCAAGCATTCGGGCCTCGCCCATGTCGCCTACACCTTCGCCGACATCGGCACGCTCCTCTCGACCTTTGCCCGCGCCAAGGCGCTGGGCATCCGGCCGGCGCGC
>CAYRBQ010000840.1:0-1798 GCA_964422305.1 uncultured Reyranella sp.
GAAGTCGAGGCCCGGCGACAGGCCGAGATAGGCGTGCGTCGGCCGCGCGAAGCAGTAGATGCAGCCGTGCTCGCAGCCGCGGTAGGGATTGATCGAGCGGTCGAACGGCACATCGGGCGAGGTGTTGCGCGCCAGGATGGTGCGCGTCGCGTCCCTGGTCAGCGTCGTGCGCAAGGGCGGCAGCTCGTCCTCGACATCCCAGCCGTCGTCGGTGCGGATGCGCTTCTCGTCGTCGTAGCGGCTCGACGCATTGGAGAGCGCACCGCGGCCGTTGTGCTGCGGGAGCGGGATCTCGTCGTCGGGATAAAGGTGTTCGCCGGCCTGTTTGCCCATGGCCAGACTATGAGAACAAATCAGGAACTATTCAAGCCACTGCATCTGGCGGCGCTTGCAGTGTCAGCACACCCACTCCTTGCGAATCGCGCGGATGACGTCGCGATCGAACGACATCGCGATACGCGACCGGAGGTGGGCTTTCATCTCGGCGGAGAGGCCGGCGTCGCTCCACTGCGAGGGATCGTCGGGATCGCGCGGCGCTTCGGTCTGCACCCGCCACCGCGCCATGAAGAGCGTCGTGCGCAGCCAGGTGAGGCGCCGCATCGGCTGGAGCCACGGCTGCAATTCGGCGGCGCGCTTCTCGCCGACCTGCGCGAGGTAGGAGTCGTAGAAGGTCTTCACCTCGGAGAGCGACAGTTCCCTGCCGACATCGGGATGCCAGAGCGTCGAAGTCGGGAGCGTCGCATGCGCGAGGTCGATCGCCGGCGAGCCGACATGGACCTTCTCGAGATCGACGAACCAGGCGATGCCTTCGCGATCGACGATGAAGTTGCCGGGGTGCGTGTCGGCCAGCGCCACCGAGAGCGGCTGCGTGCGCTCGGCGAACGCCGATGCCATGCCGCGCATCAGGCGCAGCTCCTCGGAAATCTCGGCGCGCGAGTCCGGATCCGGCACTGCCTTGTCGAGGAAGCGCGCGGCGTTCAGCTCGACGGCTTCGAGCGTCTCGACGAAGGGATTCTTCTGCCGCGGGATCGGCGAGCTCGCCGGCGGCAGCGGCAACGTGTGAATGCGCGCCAAGGTGTCGGCCATCGCCTCGAGCTCGTCCGGCAGGCGTGGCGCGCGGCCTTCGACGAAAGCGACGATCAGCGCGCCGCCGGGCAGACCCTCGCGCGGCTCGATCACCTCGTGCAGCTTCGGAGTCCGTCCCGCGGGCTGCAGGTATCGGAAGGCTTCGGCCTGCACATGCAATCGCGCCGCCGCCGTCGGGTCGCCCTCGTGAGCGTAGGCGATGCGGGCGAGCCGTCCGTCCCTCAGGCGCACATGGCCGTGCGCCGTGCCGGTCGCAGGAAGTTGCCGTCCCTCCCCGATCGCGTCGCGGATGTCACCCACTGCGGGGCATCTTGCCTTCGTTGAGCCTGGGCATCAGCTCGGCGAAGTTGCAGGGGCGGAAGCGGATGTCGAGCTGCTGGCGCAGGATATCGTCCCAGCCGTCGCGGCAGGCGCCAGTCGAGCCGGGCAGTGCGAAGATGTAGGTCGCGTTGGCGACGCCGGCGGTGGCGCGCGACTGCATGGTCGAGGTGCCGATCTTTTGGAAGCTGATCCAGCGGAACACTTCGCCGAAGCCGTCGATGCGCTTTTCGAACAGCGCCTCGAGCGCTTCCGGCGTGACGTCGCGGCCGGTGACGCCGGTGCCGCCGGTGGTGATCACTGCTTCGATCCTCGGGTCGTCGATCCACTTCTTCACCTGCGCCTGGATCACGGCCACGTCGTCGGTGACGATGGCGCGATCGGCCAGCACGTG
>CAYRBQ010000841.1:0-1798 GCA_964422305.1 uncultured Reyranella sp.
ACATGGCGCGTGCCTTCAACGGCATCGGCAACTTCATCCGCTTCAAGAGCAAGCTCGACCCCAGGCTGCGCGAGCTCGCGATCCTGCAGGTCGGCTGGCTGGAGAAGTCGGAGTACGAGTTCACCCACCACGTGAAGATCGGCAAGGAGTTCGGCGTCACCGACGACGACATCGAGGCGCTGATGGAGGAGACCGAGGGCAAGACCTCGAAGCTCGAGCCGCTGGCCCGGGCGATCCTCTGGGGCGCGCGCGTGATGGTGCGCGACCTCGACATGTCGGATGCGACCTTCGCCGAGATCAGAAAGGACCTCGGCAACGAGCACATGACCGACCTGGTGCTCACCATCGCCTTCTACTGCGCGGTCGTGCGGGTGCTCGCCACCATGCAGATCGACAACGAGCCCACCTACAAAGAGGTGCTCAAACAGTATCCGATCCCGGGAGTGAAGTGACATGCGGCTGAAGGATCGCATCGCCATCGTGGTCGGCGCGGGCCAAAGCCCCGGCGAGGGCATCGGCAACGGGCGCGCCACGGCACTCACCTTCGCGCGCGAGGGCGCCAAGGTCCTGTGCGTCGACAACAACCTCGCCTCGGCCGAGGAAACTGTCGGGATGATCCGCCAAAGCAAGGGTACGGCACACGCGTTCAAGGCGGACGTCACCAAGGACGCCGACCTCAAGAACATGGTGTCCGACGCCCATCAGCGCTGGGGCCGCATCGACATCCTGCACAACAATGTCGGCGTGTCGCTCGCCGGCGGCGACGCCGAGCTGCTGGAGATCACCGAGGAGGCGTTCGACCGCTGCGTCGCCATCAACCTCAAGAGCTGCGTGCTGGCGGCCAAGCACGTGATCCCGATCATGCGCCAGCAGCAGAGCGGCGTGATCATCAACATCTCCTCGATGGCGGTGATCACCACCTATCCCTACGTCGCCTACAAGGCGACCAAGGCCGCGATGGTGTCGTTCACCGAGCAGCTCGCCTACCAGAACGCACAGTACGGCATCCGCGCCAACGTCATCCTGCCCGGCCTGATGAACACGCCGATGGCGGTCGACACCCGCGCCCGCACCTTCAACAAGAGCCGCGCCGAGGTCGAGGCCGAGCGCGACTCGAAAGTGCCGCTGCGCGGCAAGATGGGCACCGGCTGGGACGTCGCCAACGCCGCCCTGTTCCTCGCCTCCGACGAGGCCAACTTCATCACCGGGGTGACCCTGCCGGTCGACGGCGGGGCGAGCGTGCGGCGCGGCTGACGGGGGTGTCGGCGATGTCGCGTGAAAAGCGAAAATAAAAAAATCCGGATCGCGTTCGCACCCGTCCGACGGAATGCCGGCCAACCCATTGACCTGTCTGCGTCTTAGACGTTTTCCTGCCGTCGCCTCCTGTCGCATGAACCGCGACATTTGAAAAATCCGTTTCGCACTCCCGCCCTTTGGAGCCCCGCCGCGGTCCATGGCGATAGGCGGGAGAGGCCAGACGGCGGACACCTATTCCTATCCTCTTCCGCTTGTCCTGTCAAGCGTGGCTAGCCGCGATCGGCAGCGCGCCCGGCGCCGCCGCATGCGCGCACCGCCGACCATATATTCCCCCACCGATTGCGGCCCTCGGACACCATGATAAACTTGCCGAGGGGGAGAGATCATGGCCGATGCCAAGAATCCCTATGCTCAGGTGATCATCGACCAACTCGGATCGCAGATCGACCTCGGTACCACTTTGGCAACTGCGATCATCGGCGGCCTGGTGGCTTTGCTGACGCAGATTGCCCTGCACAATTCGGCCCGCTCGGGGCGGCCC
>CAYRBQ010000842.1:0-1792 GCA_964422305.1 uncultured Reyranella sp.
GGGCCGATCGACCTGCCGTCGCTCGGTGTCGACTTCTACGCCTTCGCCGGCCACAAGGCGTATGGGCCGAACGGCATCGGCATCCTGTGGGGCAAGGCCGAGCTGCTGGACGCTATGCCGCCTTTCATGGGCGGCGGTTCGATGATCGGCCGAGTGACCTTGGCTGAGACGACCTGGGCGCCGTCGCCGCGCCGCTTCGAGGCGGGAACGCCGGCGATCGGCCCGGCGATCGGGCTGGGCGCGGCCTGCGCCTGGATGCAGAAGCTCGACTGGGGCGCCGCGCACGACCATGAAATGGGGCTGGTGCAGCGCCTGATGGACGGATTGCAGAAGATCGACGGCACGCAGCTCTTCGGCCCGGCCAGCCTGCAGAACCGCTATCCCGTCGTCTCGTTCATGCTGGATGGCGTGCACCCGCACGACGTGGCGCAGACCCTCGACTCCTTCGGCGTGGCGGTCCGCGCCGGGCACCATTGCGCGCAGCCGCTGATGGACCGCTTCGACCTCGACGGCACGACGCGCGTCTCGATGGCGCCTTATAACGACAACAGCGACATCGACGCCCTGCTCGAGGGCGTCGCGTACGCGGCCAAGACGCTGCGATGAATGACCAGATCTACCAGGAGCGCATCGTCGCCCTGGCGAAGGCCAAGACCGGCGCGGGCAGGCTCAACGATCCGACCAAGTCGGCGCGACGCGACAATCCGCTGTGCGGTGATCGCGTCACTATCGACGTGCGCCTCGACGGGCAGGGCAAGATCACGGAGATCGCGCATCAGGTTCGCGGCTGCCTGTTGTGCCAGGCCTCGGCCTCGGCGCTGGCGGCGACGGCGATCGGCAAGGATGCCGGTGGCATCGCGGGACTGCGGCTCGATGCCGAGCGTGCGCTGGGACGTGAACCCGGCGACGCGGGCGAGCCGTTCTCGGCGTTCGCGCCGGTCGCGGCGCACAAGTCGCGGCAGGAGTGCGTGCTGCTGCCGTTCGAGGCCTTGAACGACGCACTCTCCTAGTTTGGTCGCGGCGCTGCCGCGCTTGTGTCACAGTCGCCGCTCACGGTGCCCGGGCATTGTGGGAGAGATCATGCGCCTCGTATCGAACGTCGTGGCCCTGCTGGGCCTGATCGCGTTCCCGGTATTCGCTTTCGCCCAGGACCTCGCGCTGAAGCGGGTCATGCTGTCCTCGGGAGGGCTCGGCTACTTCGAGTACGAAGCCTCCGTCGACGGCGACGCCACCCTCAAGCTCACCGTATCGCTCAACCAGGTCGACGACGTGCTGAAGAGCCTGGTCGTCTACGACGACAAGGGCGGCGTCGGGGGCCTCAGCCTGCCGGGCCGCGAGCCGCTGGCGCAGGCCTTCAAGGACCTGCCGTTCGACCAGAATTCGCTGGGCTCTCCGGCCGAGTTGCTCGCTACTCTAAAGGGCGCCCAGATCACCGTCGGCGGACCGAAGGCGATGTCCGGCAGGGTCGTCGCGGTCGAGGAAGAGACCGTCGTTCTGCCGAACGACCGCGGCACGACCAAGCGCACGAGGGTCACGCTGTACAGCGATCGCGGCCTGCAGCAGTTCATCCTGGAGGATGCCGAGAACCTGCAGTTCGCCGATGCGGCCCTTCGCGACAAGATCGGACAGGCGCTGCTCGCCATCCAGAACAACCGCGCCAAGGACGCGCGCACGATCGAGCTGTCGACGCGCGGACAGGGCAAGCGCACGGTGCGCGTGGCCTACATCGTCGAGGCGCCGGTGTGGAAGGCCTCGTATCGCCTGACGCTCGGTGCCGACCCGGCCGCGCCGC
>CAYRBQ010000843.1:0-1457 GCA_964422305.1 uncultured Reyranella sp.
TCGATCACGGCGTTCTCGTCCTTCAGGCGGAAGTAACAGTGGCCGGAGCGCGGGAAACTCGGCTGGCTGATCTCGCCGCGCACGCGCACGCGCGGGAAGGCCGTCTCGATCTCGCGCTTCAGTGCAAAGGAGAGCTCGGAGACCGAGAATTCCGGGACGTTGCTGGGGGCGTGATCGGGCACCGTCTGGTCCATGGCGCGACGCTACACCCGCGCGTCTATGCAGACGAGGGGGCCCTTCCAGGACAGCAAGTTCGCATCGGCCGTCACCAGCGGCGCGTCCATCCTGATTGCCGTTGCGGCAATGAAACGATCGGCCGGATCACCGTGCAGGCCACTGAGCGCCACCGATCGAACGGCGATTTCGCCATCGATCGGTGCTTCCTCGATCCCGAGCTCCAGCGCTTCGAGGCGCCATCGGTCCACAGATTTGCCCACGTCGATGCGCCCCTTCGCGACCAGGACGGCGACCTCCCAGAAAGAGGTCGCCGAAACGATCACACCGCTGTTGCGAAACGCGTCGTCGATCCGTCGCTCCGCTCGGCGACCCAGCCGATCACTGTCCTTGAGCAACCAGATCAGCGCATTGGTGTCGAGAACGACGCTCATTCCTTGAGGACGTCCCATTCGACATCCAGCGGGGCATCGAGATCGCCCAGGATCTTGATGGAGCCCTTCATCGCCCCCCGCAGTGTCTTGGGCTTGTCGACGAACGGGATGATCTCGGCGACCGGCTTGCCGTTCTTGGTCACGATGACGCGCTCGTGCTTGGCCGCCACGTCATCCAGCACGCCCAAAAACTTCGCTTTGCACTCCGACGCTTTCATGGTTTTTGTCATGGCAGAACCCGCGATATGACCATGGTCATTGACTATGGTCATATTGTCAAAATAAAGCGATATTTCAAGGGACTGGAGCGATGAGAATCCTCGTGGTGGGCGGCGGCGGCCGTGAACACGCCCTCTGCTGGGCGATTTCCGCCTCTCCCCTCTGCACCAAGCTCTTCTGCGCACCGGGCAATGCCGGCATCGCCGAGGTGGCCGAGTGCGTCGACGTCGGCGCCGAGGACATCCCCGGCCAGGTGGCGCTGGCGCAGAAGCTCAAGATCGACTTCGTCGTGATCGCGCCCGACGCGCCGCTGGTCGCCGGCATGGCCGACGCCTTCGCCGCGGCCGGCATCAGGGCCTGGGGACCGACCAAGGCGGCGGCTCGTCTCGAGGGCTCCAAGAGCTTCACCAAGGAACTCTGCCGCGCCAACAACATCCCGACCGCGGCCTACGAGCACTTCACCGATCCCGCCAAGGCCGAGGCCTACATCCGCAAGCAAGGCGCGCCGATCGTCGTGAAGGCCGACGGGCTCGCCGCCGGCAAGGGCGTGATCGTGGCCGAGACGGTCGAGCAGGCGATCGAGGCGGTGCGCGACATGCTGTCGGGCAACCGCTTCGGCGCGGCCGGCGC
>CAYRBQ010000843.1:1467-1791 GCA_964422305.1 uncultured Reyranella sp.
AGCGGCAACAAGTTCGGCGCCGCGGGCTCGTCGGTCGTGATCGAGGAGTTCATGCAGGGCGAGGAAGCGAGCTTCTTCGCGCTCTCCGACGGCGAGCATGTGCTGCCGCTGCTCGGCGCCCAGGACCACAAGCGCGCCTTCGACGGCGACAAGGGACCCAACACCGGCGGCATGGGCGCCTACTCGCCCGCACCGGTGTTCGATGCGGCCCTGCAGAAGCGCACCATGGACGAGATCGTGATGCCGACCATCCGCGCGATGGCCAAGGCCGGCACGCCGTTCAAGGGCGTGCTCTATGTCGGCCTGATGGTCGACCCGAAGGGC
>CAYRBQ010000844.1:0-1790 GCA_964422305.1 uncultured Reyranella sp.
TTCCCCAACCTGACGGTGGCCGACAATGTCGGCTACGGGCTGGTCAGCCGCCGCGAGGGCAAGGCCGCGATCGCCAGGCGTGTCGCCGAGCTGCTTGCGCTGGTCGGCCTGCCCGATGCCGGCCCGAAATACCCCGCGCAGCTCTCGGGCGGCCAGCAGCAGAGGGTGGCGCTCGCCCGCGCGCTCGCGACCTCGCCGGGCCTTCTGCTGCTCGACGAGCCGCTGTCGGCGCTCGACGCGCGCGTACGGCTCAGGCTGCGCCACGAGATCAAGGCGCTGCAGCGCCGGCTCGGCGTCACGACCATCATGGTGACGCACGACCAGGAGGAGGCGCTGACCATGGCCGACCGCATCGTGGTGATGAACCACGGCGCCATCGAGCAGATCGGCACGCCGCAGGAGATCTACCGCCGGCCCGCCTCGGCCTTCGTGGCCGACTTCGTGGGCTCGATGAACTTCCTCGCCGGCACGTTGGCCGCGCCCGACAGGGTGCGGGTGGCCGGCATCGACTTCGCCTGCGCGGCCCAGGACGGGCTGGCGCCGGGACAGAAGGTCAATCTCTGCATCCGGCCCGAGGACGTGCGCGTGCGCGACCTGCCGGCCGACATCCAGAACCGCCTGCCGGTCGAGGTCGCCAATCTTGATTTCGTCGGCGCCTTCTGCCGCGCCACGCTGACGGCGCGCGCCGCTTCCGACGTGGCCGTCACGGCCGACTTCTCGAGCAACCTGATCCGCGACCTCGGCGTCGAGCTCGGAACGAAGCTCGACGTCGCCCTGCCGCCGGATCGGCTCCGGGTCTTCGCCGCTTGAGCCTCGGCCTGCCAGCCTCGCGGGTCGGCCTGTCGCGCGACGATCTCGTGATGCGGGCGGGTGTCGTGCTGCTGGCCCTGATGCTGCTGGTGATGGTCGGCCTGCCGCTGTGGGCGCTGCTCGCCAAGGGCTTCGAGGACCGCGACGGCAGGTTCGTCGGGCTTGCCAACTACATCACCTACTTCTCGACCCCGTCGCTGGTCGTCTCGGCGGTCAACAGCTTCAAGGTGGCGGCGATCAGCACCGCGATCGTGGTGCCGCTCGCCTTCCTCTACGCCTATGCGCTGACCCGCGCGGTGCTGCCGATGCGCTGGCTGTTCCAGGGTGTGGCGCTGATCCCGATCTTCGCGCCCTCGCTGCTGCCCGGCATTGCGCTGATCTACCTGTTCGGCACGCAGGGCTTCTTCAAGGCCCTGCTGGGCGGCGGCTCGATCTACGGCATCGACGGCATCGTGATCGCCCAGGTCTTCTACTGCTTCCCGCACGCCACCCTGATCCTGGTGACGGCACTGGCGACCGCCGACGCGCGGCTCTACGAGGCGGCTGATGTTCTCGGCGCCTCCAAGATTCGCGTGTTCTTCACGGTGACCCTGCCGGGCGCCAAGTACGGCCTGATCAGCGCGGCGCTGGTGGTGTTCACGCTGGTCATCACCGATTTCGGCATCGCCAAGGTGATCGGCGGCAATTTCAACGTGCTGGCGACCGACGTCTACAAGCAGGTGATCGGCCAGCAGAACTTCTCGATGGGCGCAGTGGTCGGCATGGTGCTGCTGGCGCCCGCCGCCCTGGCGTTCGTGGTCGACCATCTGGTGCAGAGGAAGCAGGTGGCGCTGCTGACGGCGCGCGCCGTACCGCTGGTGCCGCGGCCCAAGCTCGGGCGCGACGTCTTCTTCACGGTCTTCTGCACGCTGGTCGCGCTGGCGATCGTCGCGATCCTCGGCATGGCGATCAGGGGCTCGCTGATCAAGTACTGGCCGTAC
>CAYRBQ010000845.1:0-1786 GCA_964422305.1 uncultured Reyranella sp.
GCTCTTCCTCGCGCGCCTGCGCGCCCGCGATACCGACGGTGCGGCGAAGGCCATGACCGAACATCTGGAAAGCCTGCGCGGCCGCTATCGCGACCGCATCCGCGCGGCGAAGTCGAACTAGGCCATGACCAAGACTCTCGCCGGCATTCGAGTCGTCGACTTCACCAGCATGATCGCCGGGCCCTACTGCACGCGGCTGCTGGCCGATTGCGGCGCCGAGGTGCTGAAGGTCGAGGAGCCGCACGGCGACCACATGCGCAGCCGCCCACCGCTGCGCGACGGCCACAGCGCATACTTCGGCCATCTCAACGCCGGCAAGAAGAGCGTCGCGCTCGATCTCAAGAGCGCCGAAGGCCGCGCCGCGGCACAGCAACTCGTGGCCGCTAGCGACGTCGTGGTCGAGAATTTCCGGCCGGGAGTCATGAAGCGGCTCGGTCTCGATCATGCGAGCCTCGCGGTCGCCAAGCCCGATCTCATCTATTGTGCCATCTCCGGCTTCGGCCAGACCGGCCCACGCGCCGGGCAGCCCGCATACGCGCCGGTGGTGCATGCCGCCAGCGGCTTCGACCACACGCAGTTCACTTATCAAGATGGTCAGGACAAGCCGGCCAAGACCGGCATCTTCGTGGCCGACGTGCTGGCCGCGGTTTATGCCTTCGGCGCCATCCAGACCGCCCTGATCGGCCGCCTGCGCCACGGCAACGGCCAGTTCATCGACGTGGCGCTGATGGATTCGATGATCAACCTGCTGGTCTTCGAGTGCCAGGAGGCGCAGTTCCCATCGAAGGGGCGCCGGCCGCTCTATGTGCCGATGCGGGCCAGCGACGGCTTCGTGATCGTGGCGCCGGTGAACCAGCGCAACTTCGAGCAGCTCGCCGACGCGGTGGGTTGCCCCGAGTGGAAGGCCGATCCCCGCTTCGCCACCGTCGCGGCGCGCACGGCGCACTGGGATGCGCTGATGGCAGCCATCGAAACGTGGACGAGCCCGCGACCGGCGCGCCAGTGCGAGGACCTGCTGATGGCGGCAGGGGTGCCCTGCTCGCGCTACCTCAGCGTCGCCGAAGCGATGGCCGATCCGCAGCTTGTGGCGCGCGGCTCGCTGGCGACGGTGAACGACGGCGCCGGAAGCTTCCTGGTGCCCAATCCGCCTTTCCGCTTCGGCGACGGATCGGTCGGCGTCGCTCCCGATGTGCCGGCGCTGGGGGCCGACAACGAATCAATGCTCGAAAAGGTTTCTGGGAGGGAACGATGATCAAACGACGGACTGCCCTGCTGAGTGCCGCCTTCGCGTTGGGCGCCCTGCCCGCCACGGCGCAGGCACCGTATCCCGACAAGCCGATCAAGCTGATCGTGCCCTATCCGCCGGGCGGCACGACGGACATCATGGCGCGCACCCTGCAGGAGCCGCTGTCGAAGGCGCTGGGCCAGCCGGTGATCGTCGACAACAAGGCGGGCGCGGCGGGCGCCATCGGCACCAAGCAGGTCGCGACGGCGGCGCCCGACGGCTACACGCTGGTGTTCGGCAACAACGGGCCGAGCGCCATCGTGCCGCTGCTGCAGAAGGACGTGGGCTACGACCCGCTCAAGGACTTCGCGCCGGTCTCGCTGGTGTCGATCGCGCCGCTGGTGCTGGTCCTGCATCCCAGCGTCCCGGCCGGCGACGTGAAGGAGTTCGTCGCGTGGGCCAGGACGCAGCCGGGCGGTGTCGAATATGCGACGGCGGGCGCGGGCTCGCTCGGCCATCTCGCCACGGAACTGTTCGGCAAGGATGCCGGCCTCAAGCTCG
>CAYRBQ010000846.1:0-1783 GCA_964422305.1 uncultured Reyranella sp.
GGCTGCCGTCATGAACTTGTCGAGGCGGCCGTAGAGCTCGGCCGGCGAGAGGGCAGGGCCGGACTTCTCGTTGAGGCCGAGGAACTCGACGATCTGCTTGGTGCTCTGGCCGAACGTGTAGGCGGTGCCGCGCGACAGCACCGGTACCGAACGCAGGCCGAGCGCCTGCAGCTCGGCCATGCCGGCCGGGTCTTCAAGAACATTCACCGAAACGAATTCGATCCCACGGACCGATAGAAACTCTTTGAGTCTCAGGCAGCTCGTTCAACCAGGCTGCCAGAAGACCTTCAGCGGCTCTGCCATCGATTTCTCCTCTACGCCTTCTTGTGACAGACGACACAGATCTTGTTGCCGTCGAGATCGCGCACATAGGCGCCGTAATAGTTGGGATGATAGTGCGCACGGAGGCCCGGCGCACCCTCATCCTTGCCACCTGCCTTCATCGCGGCTGCATGGCAGGCATCGACAGCGGCGCGGTCTGCGGCCTCCAACCCGATGGTGATGCCGTTGCCGACGGTCGCCGGGTTCTTGTCGAGCGGGCTCAATACCCAGAGCTGGGGCCGGCCGGCGGTCGGACCGTAGCCCAGGGCGTTGGGGTAGTCGGCGTGGCGGACGAGGCCGAGCGGCTTCAGCAGACCGTCGTAGAAGGGCTTCGCCTTGGCGAGATCGTTGCTGCCGATGGTGACGTGGCTGAACATTTCACTTCTTTCTTCAATTGAGCGGCTGCATGCCCAAGGCCTGCAGCGCGGTCTGCCATTTTTTCGTGTGGACCGCCAGACGCTCGGCCGTGGCGGCTGGCGTCGAGGTCTCGACGTCGAGGCCGAGCTGCATGAGCTGTTCCTTGACCTCCTTGCCCTCGAGCACGGCGACGAGCGCGCGGTTCCAGGCGTCGACCATCGGCTGAGGCGTGCCTGCGCGGGCGTAGAAGCCGTACCACTCTTCCATGGTGAGCCCGGGATAACCCGACTCTGCGGCCGTCGGCAGGTCCGGCGCGATCGGCACGCGCTTCGAGCCGGATGTCGCGAGGATACGGATGCGGTTGGCTCGGTGAGCCACCAGGAAAGAGGTCAGGCCGGCAACACCGGCCGGCACCTTGCCGTCGGTCATGTCGTTGATCAGCGCGCCGGTGCCGCGGAACGGCACGCCTTCCAGCTTGACGCCGAACTCGCGGCTGAACAGGCCGACATAGAATTTGAGCGCTGCATCGTTCGCCGTGGCACCGAGCCGGTTGCGCCCCGGCTCGCCGGCCTTCAGCCAAGCCACGTACTCGGCGACGGTCGAAATGCCGAGCGACGTCGGGACGGCCAACGCGTCGATGAAGGTGCCGGCCGTCGTGATCGGCACGATGTCGGTCGCCGGATCGAACGGGTAGGACGGCGTGAAGAGCTTGGCGATCAGCGACGGGCTCGGCATGAAGGCAACCATGGTGCCGTCAGGCGCGCCGATCTTGAGGGCTTCGCCTGCCGCGGCGCCGGTACCGCCGGGCCGGTTCTCGACCGTGACCCGCCGGCCGGTGCGCCGCTCCAGCGCCGTCGCGATCAGGCGCGCCATGCCGTCCGAACCACCGCCTGCGCTGAAGCCGACGACGATGCGCAAGGCCCGGTCGGGAAGCTCCGTCTGCGCGAGGGCGAGAGTCGGCGTGGCCGCTGCCGCGCCCATGGCGAGAATCCATCGCCGACCGAGAGATGGTGATGCACCCATCCGCTCAGGATGAACGAGGCGCAGGCCGAGGCAAGCCGAAATGCTCCCGCAAAGTGGAGCCTTCATAAGAGGTGCGGAAAAG
>CAYRBQ010000847.1:0-1774 GCA_964422305.1 uncultured Reyranella sp.
AACGGCCGTCAGCACGCCGAGCGTGGTCGCCACGCCCTTGCCGCCCTTGAAGCCCAGCCACACCGGGAACATGTGTCCTATCCCGGCGCCCGCAGCGGCGCCGACGGCGGCGAGCTGGCCGACCTGGTCGGCGATCAACACGGCGATCACGCCCTTGACGGCATCGAGCAGCAGCGTGGCCGCCGCCAGCCCCTTGCGTCCGGTCCGCAGCACGTTGGTCGCGCCGATGTTGCCCGAGCCGACCTTGCGGATGTCGCCGAGGCCGGCGGCGCGGGTCAGCAGCAAGCCGAAGGGAATCGACCCCAGCAAGTAGCCCATCAGGAACGGCGCCAGCAGAAGCACCAGAGTGGAGGCCATCGCGGACCTCCTACGGGCTCAGCAACCTGCAATTGGTGGAATCGACGTAAGTGGTGGTGGGCGGGCCGATCAGTTCGGTCGTGATCTGCTCGCCCGGCTGGATCTGGATCGGGCCGAAATAGACGTCCTCGATCGAGCGCCCGCCGTTCATGAAGGTGCAGACCGCCTGTGTGTCGAGCGGCCGGGGTGTATTCGACTGCAGGGTCACGGTCACCTGCCAATAGCGCGAGGTGCCGTAGGTGAGGTTGTTGGCGCCGAGCGACACCAGCGGCTGCGGTGTCGATGAGGGCGGGATCGGGCGCGGGCCGGTGCGACGGACTGCCGGCCGCGGCTTGGGTTCCATGCTGTCGGGCGGCCGGTAGGTCGAGCTGCGTGGATCGAACGCGGCGTTAGGATCGTAGGGGGCCGCCGCGGGTGCGGACTGCTGCGCACCGCCGCCCAAGGTCGCGACGCCACCACCTGGCACGCCGAGCGGCTGCGGCGTGAGAGGCGCGGTGTTGATCGACGAGCCCGTGGTCGGCGCTGGCATCGGCTGCGGCGCGGGATTGGCTTGCAGCGGAGTGGGCTGGGGCACGGCGGGCGCCTGCACACCGCCGACCTGTGTCTGCAGTCGGTCGTAGCAGGAGAGGCGTGCCTGGGTTTCGGTGATCTCGCTGCAGATCTGGATGTGCCGAGTCAGGGCGTCGAGCAGATCCTCGCGCGACTGGCCGCGCTGCTGCGCCTGGGCCGTGCCGGCGAGCGCGACGGCCGCGACGCCAAGAAAGAGAGACTGCCGAAGCATCATCAGTTCCCCAGTGTAGTGATGCGCGACCATAGCAGACGAAATGGCCGTTTGAAGGCGCGGATCAGGCGGCTGCAGCCGCCACGGCAAAGCTGTCGTCGCGATAGATCGTGCGGCCGCCGACGATGGTCGCCATGACGCGGCCCTGCACCGGGCGCTCGTCGAACGGCGAGTTCTTGGTCTTGCTCCACAATTCGTCGCGATCGACCTTCCAGGCGTGGTCGGCGTCGAACACCACGAGATCGGCCGGCGCGCCCTTGGCGAGCTTGCCGCCGGGCAGGCCGAACAGCGAGGCCGGCGCACTAGACAGGAGCTGGAACAGGCGCGGCAGGCTGAGATGGCCGTTGTGGACCAGCTCGAGCGAGATCGGCAGCAGAGTTTCGAGACCGACGCCGCCCGGCTCGGCCTGGGCGAACGGCACGCGCTTGCTGTCTTGGTCCTGCGGCCGGTGGTCGGAAACGATGGCGTCGATTGTGCCGTTCTTCAGCCCCTCGACGATCGCCAAGCGATCCCTCTCGGCGCGCAGCGGCGGCACCAGCTTGCCGAAGGTTCTGTAGTCGCCGACCGCGAGGTCGTTCAGCGCGAAGTAGGGTGCGGCGGTATCGCAGGTAATCTCGAGCCCGCGTGCCTTGGCGG
>CAYRBQ010000848.1:0-1772 GCA_964422305.1 uncultured Reyranella sp.
AAGCCCGACGCGCTCCAGATCGGGCCGTCGCGTCCCTGGAAAGGCAGCAGGCCTGCGCCACCGACATATTGGATGAGCAGCAGGCCGACCCAGAACACCGGCACCGACACGCCCATCACCGAAAGCGCCATGATCGCGCGATCGATCAGGGTGCCGCGGCGGCGGGCGGCGAGCGTGCCCAACGTGATGCCGAGCGGCACGGCCCACAGCAGGCAAGCCAGCATCAGCTCGACGGTCGGCCAGAGCGTCAGCGAGATTTCCTCGACCACGGGCCGGTTGGAGATCATCGAGCGGCCGAGATCGAGCTGCAGCACGCGGCCGAGATAGCGACCGAACTGGACCCAGAGCGGCTGGTTGAGGCCGAGCTCGTTGCGGATCGCCTCGACCTCGGCCTTGGTGGCGGTCGGCCCCGCGACGACGGTTGCCGGATCGGTGGGCACGACCTGCAGCAGCAGGAAGCCGATGAGCAGCACGCCCAGCAGAACCGGAAGCGAAATCATCAATCGATGGGCGATATGCCGCGCCATTTAGTTAGAAACCTGCCCCTCTTCGGGTAAGAACACTGGCCGACGCCGCGGCGCTCGACAAGCGCCCGGCGGGTGGCATGATCGCTGCTACGTCGCATATCGACGTTGCAAGAAACGCGCCGAGGAGAAGTCGAGATGTCGACTGGCAAACTTACCGAGCAAGCAAGAGGCGTCTTCATCATTGCGGCGACGCCGTTCACCGACGACGGCGCGCTCGACCTGCAGAGCGTCGATACGCTGACCGATTTTTATTTGGGCTGCGGCGTACATGGATTCACCCTGCTCGGGATGATGGGAGAGGCGCACAAGCTCACCGCCGAGGAGTCGATGCAGGTGGTGAGCCGCGTGATCGGCCGCGCTCAGGGCCGTCAGGTGATCGTGGGCGTGAGCCATGCCGGCCTCGAGAACGTGCGCCGGCTCTCGCACGAGGCGATGATCGCCGGCGCCGCGGGCGTCATGGTGGCACCACCGCCCGGCCTCAAGGGCGACGACGGCGTCTATAACTACTACGCGCAGCTCTTCGAGGAGCTCGGCCCGGGCATTCCGGTCGTCTACCAGGACTATCCGCAGACCACGGGAGTCTATCTCGCGCCGGCGGTGTTTGAGCGGCTGGTCGACGATTTCAAGCAACTCGTAATGTTGAAGCACGAGGATGCGCCCGGGTTGGCCAAGCTGACCCGTGTACGCGAAGGCGAGAAGCGGCCGGGGCGGCGACGCGTTTCGATCCTGGTCGGCAATGGCGGGCTCTACTATCCGCAGGAAATGCAGCGCGGCGCCGATGGCGCCATGACCGGCTTTGCCTGGCCAGAGATGCTGGTGCAGGTCTACGACCTGTTTGCCGCCGGCAAGGGCGGCGAGGCCGAGGACCTCTTCGATCTCTATCTCCCGCTGGTGCGGCATGAACAGCAGCCGTCGATCGGGCTCGCCTTGCGCAAGGAGGTCCTGTTCCGCCGCGGCGCCATCCGCAGTCCGAAGCAGAGGGCCCCCGGATCATCCCTGACGGCGACCGACCGCGCGGAACTCGACAGCCTGATGGCGCGCCTGGAGCGCAGGCTCGCCGCGGCTAGTCGGCCAAGCCGTATCGCGGCGGAGTAGGGCCATGGCCGATTTCGATCTGATCGTGCGCAACGCGCGCATCGTTACCGCCGAACGTCAGACGGAGGGCGATATCGCCGTCAAGGATGGCAAGATTGCCGCTCACGGCCACGACGTGAAGGGCAGCGGCACGCGCGAGATTGATGCAGC
>CAYRBQ010000849.1:0-1768 GCA_964422305.1 uncultured Reyranella sp.
AATCGTAGGCGTGCACGATCTCGGCGAGCGGCGCCAGCACGCGGCCCATCTCGGCCCGCACGGTCTTGTCGAGGCCGGGCAGGTCGACCGGGAAGACCACGGTGCGCAGGTCGAAGTTCTGCGCCCCGCGCTTGCGGGCGGCCTCGTTCACGAAGGTCACCACTTCATCCGACGGCTTGGCGCCGCCCGGGAAGAAGGTCTCGTAGGGACGCGACTCGGCCGCCACCACACCCGAGGTCGGATCGAAGGTCTCGGCCGCGCGCAGGAACTCGAGCGCGATGGGATGGGCGATCTGCAGCGCGAACTGCTGGCGCAGGTTGCGCTGGATCACGTCCTCGCCGCCGCGATCGCCGCCGACCAGCTCGGCCATCAGGTCGGCCGGATTGCCGATGCCCGCGGCGCGCAGCGCCGCCTCGATCGGCGGCAGCACATGCGCCTGCACGACACGCAGCAGGATGTCGTCGCCCGCCACGTTGAAGCCCTCGCGGAACTTCTGCTCCGGGAAGAGCGTGACGGACGTGCCGGCGCCTTCGAGGCGGTAGGCGTTGATGATCAGGTCGGTCGTGCCGCCGCCCACGTCGATGCTGGCGATGCTCAGCGTCTCAGGCCCGCCGTCGGCCGGCTTGCCGCGCGGCTTGCGCGTGAGCTGGAAGAAGCGGCGCGCGTCGCCGCCGAAGTTCCGGGCCACTTCGGTGTAGAGATAGACGAGCTGCGTGCAGGAGGCCTCGTCCCAGTCGGTCAGCACGCGCGGCGCCGGTGCCGCCGGATCGTCGAGCTTCCAGCCCATCATCATCCAGACGAGATCGCGCGCGGCCTCGGCGCGCTTCCTGAAGATCAGGCGCTCGGCGAGCGGCATGCCGGTCGGCAGGGTGAGCACGATGCGGCGGAGACGACGCGGGGTCTCGGCATGGGCGCGCCGGCCGCGCTGCTGCGGCGAGTTCATCAGCGTCAGCGCCTGCAGCAGGACCTCCGACAGCACGAACGTCATGACCGACGAACGCGAGTAGAGCGGCTCGAACACCGGCAGGTGGTCGGCCGAATCGGCGTCGGCGTCGACCAGGTGCAGCGGCTCGCCCTTCTGGTTGACGAGCTGCGCCATCGGCCCGGCTGCGGCCGGCATCGCCGTCTGGTCCTGGGCATAGGCCACGTTGAAGCGCCATTCGCGGGTCTGCGGCTCCTCGTCCCACAGATAGCGCTTGGGGCTCGACATGCCGGTGTTGCCCTCGGTGCCGCGCCGGCGGGCGGCGAGCCGCGTCGCCTCGGGCCCGACACGCGTCATGGTCGGCCACACGAAGGCGTCGGCACGGCCGCCCAGCCGCGACAGGTGGTTCTTGCCGAACCAGGCCTGGGCGAATTCGACCCTCGATTCGAAGGGCCGGGTGTGCACGACCTCGGGATGCGAGAGATCGCGGAGTGCCAGCTCATAGGAGTCGTTCAGGTTGACGCCCAGCTCGCCCGCCGCCTCGATCAGCAGGCCGCAGGTCCGCGAGTTGCCGACATCGAGCACGAGGTCGACCTCGATGGCGCCGCGGCCGGGCCGCTCGGCGTCGCCCACCAGCTTGACCGGCGGAAAGTGCGCGGCGGCGGCTAGGAGGCCAAGGAACGCGAGATAGCGCGCGGTCGCTTCCTGCGGCTTCTGCTTGATGTCGTTGTCGATCTCATCGGCCGTGGCGCGCGGATGCAGCTCGCGGAACAGCTCCTCGAGCCATTGCGTCATCCAGCCCTGGCGCAGCAGCCAGTGGTTGGCGCGCTGCTGCGGCGCCAGCGC
>CAYRBQ010000850.1:0-1758 GCA_964422305.1 uncultured Reyranella sp.
CGCGCGCGCGAGCTCGAGCCGCTTGCGGCCGGCCACGGTGAGGTCGGCGCCGCGCCGGTCGAGCTGGTCCGCCATGCCGACCATCCCGGCCACCTGCTCGGCCTCGCGCATGGCGAGCCGGCGGTCGGGCGTCTTGTGATAGGCGCCGACCATGATGTTCTCGCGCACGCTGATGCCCGCGAAGGGCTGCGTGATCTGGAAGGTGCGGACCATGCCGGCGGCGCAGATGCGGTGCGGCGCCAGTCCGGTGATCGGCTTGCCCTCGAAGGCCACCGAGCCGGCGTCCGGTCTGTGGAAGCCCGCGATGGCCGCGAACAAGGTCGTTTTGCCGGCGCCGTTGGGCCCGATCAGGCCCACGATCTCGCCGCTTCGAACGTCGAGCGAGGCGCGGTCGACGGCCTTGAGGCCGCCGAAGCTCTTGGACAGCTCGCGGACCTCAAGCATTGCGCGGCTTCCGGGCGAACAGGCCCATCAGCCCGTTGGGCAGGCGGGCCACGATCAGGATCAGCATGATCCCGTAGACCACGAGGCTGAGCGGCTGGACGTTCTTCAAGGCGGGCACGACGCTCGCCAGCGCTCGGGTCACCTCGTTGATGCCCATCAGGGTGAACGAGCCGATCAGCGGTCCGAAGATCGTGCCGGCGCCGCCCACCATGCTGACCAGCAGCATCTCGACCGACTTGTCGACGCCGAAGGCGATCCACGGGTCGATGTAGAGGTACTTCTGGGCGTAGAAGGTGCCGCCGGCCGCGCACATCGCACCGGAGAGCGTCAGCACCTTCACCTTCTCGGCGAAGACGTCGATGCCCAGCGCGCGGGCGGCATCCTCGTTCTCGCGGATGGCGATCAGGCGGGCGCCGAAGCGGCTCCGCGTCAGGTGCCAGGCGACCAGCAGCGAGACGATGCAGAGCAGCAAGGCGAGGTAGTAGATCCAGATCGGGTCCTTGAACTGGAAGTTGATCGGCCGCTGGTCGGCCTTGATCAGCATGCCGAGCCCGCCCTTGGTGAAGGGCACGGAGTTGGCGAGGATGCGGAAGACCTCGGCGAAGGCGAGCGTGATCAGCGCGAAGTAGGAGCCGCGCAACCCGGCGCGGAACGACAGCACGGCGATCATCCAGCCGACGGCGCCACCCATCGCGGTCGCGACCGGCCAGGCGAGCCACGGGTTCCAGCCGTAGGTTACCTGCAGGATGGTCGAGGTGTAGGCGCCGGTGCCGAAGAACACGACATGGCCGAACGAGGTCTGGCCCGCGAAGCCGCCCGCGATGTTCCACGACTGGCCGATATAGGCCGTGAAGAAGATCAGCATGCCGACGTTCACGAGGTAGTTCGGCACCAGCAGCGGGTAAGCGATCGCCGCGGCGAGCCCCAGGCCGCAGAGGAGCCCCATTCGGTTCATCAGGGCGCGGTTCACGCCTTGCTCCCGAACAGGCCGGTCGGCTTGAACAGAAGGATCAGGATGAAGATCAGCGAGATACCGATCTGGCCGAGCTGCTCGCCGAGGAACAGGCCGCCCAAGGATTCGGTGATGCCGATCAGGAAGCCGCCGACCGCCGCGCCGACGAAGCTGCCCATGCCGCCCAGCACCACGATGGTGAAGGCGACCAGCACGAAGGCGTGGCCTGAGGTCGGCGTCACGTAGAAGGTCGGCATCAGAAGGCAGGCCGCCGCGCCCAGGCAGGCGATGCCGATGCCGTAGGAGATGGCGAAGATGTTCTCGACGTCGATGCCGACCAGCCGTGCGCCCTGCCGCTCCTT
>CAYRBQ010000851.1:0-1755 GCA_964422305.1 uncultured Reyranella sp.
CCCGGCCGGTCCGACAGCGGCCCGGTCTGGCCGTAGGCCGAGATCGAGAGATAGATGAGCTTCGGGTACTTCTTCGCGAGACTCGGATAGTCGAGCCCGTACTTCTTCAGCACGCCCGGCCGGAAGTTCTCGACCAGCACGTCGGCCGACGCGAGGAGCCTGTGCACCACCGCCTGGCCGTCGGGCTTGGTGAAGTCTAAGGCCACGCTCTTCTTGCCCCGGTTGAAGGCCATGAAGAAGTGGCTCTCGCCCTGCGGACCGCCGGCGCGCGGACCGGCGCCCTTGCGCGTGTCGTCGCCGCCGTCGGGATTCTCGATCTTGATGACCTCGGCGCCCATGTCGGAGAGCATCTGGGTGCACATGGGACCCGCGATCACGCGGGAGAAGTCCACGATGCGGATTCCGTCGAGCGGCGGACGACCTGACTTTGCCATGCTGCGAGGCTAGCATGAGCGGATGCCTCACCACCTCCTTTCTCGCCGAACCCTGCTGGCCGTTCCGCTCCTCGCGACGATCCCGGCCGCCGCCCAGGAAGCCTTTCCGACCAAGACGATCCGCATCATCGTGCCGTTCGCGCCGGGCGGCTCGGGCGACATCACCGCCCGCCTGGTCGGCAAGTACATCGAGGACAAGACCGGCCAGCCCTTCGTGGTCGAGAACAAGCCGGGCGCCAACGGCATCGTCGGCGCGCTCGCGGTCAAGAGCGCGCCGCCCGACGGCTATACGCTGATGCTGGCGACGACCTCGACCAACGCCGCCAACATCCACATGTACAAGAGCCCGGGCTACGACCCGGAGAAGGACTTCCAGGTCGTCGGCATCATCGGCTCCTCCGGCACCTTCCTCGTGGTGCCGGCCGACAGCCCCTACAGGACGCTGGCCGACCTGCTGGCCGACGCCAGGGCCAAGCCCGGCAAGCTCAACTTCGGCTACTTCAACGCGAGCTCGCAGGTACCGGCCGAGGTGCTGGGCGAGAAGGCCGGCGTGAAGTGGCAGGGCGTCGGCTACAAGGCGATCGGCAACGCCTGGAACGATCTCTACGCCGGCGCCATCAACTTCATGTTCGTCGACCTCACCGCGGCGCGCGGCCAGGTCGTCAGCAACAAGGCGCGCCCGCTCGCCATCTCGCTGCCCGAGCGCAGCCCGCTCTATCCCGACGTGCCGGCTCTGGCCGAAACCTACCCGGGCTTCGTGACCTCGGGCTTCCTGGCCATGGCCGTCCCGAAGGCGACGCCCAGGCCGGTACAGGAGCGGCTGAACGCCCTGATCAACGAGGCCCTCGTCTCGCCCGAGATTAAGGAGCGGCTGGCCAACGAGTTCGCCCTGCGCTCCCGCCCCCTCACTCTCGAGCAGTGTGCCGCCCAGGACCGCGAGGAACGGGCCAAGTGGGGCGAGTACGTCAGGATCGCCAGGATCGAGCCGCAATAAGACGGCTCGACCGCAGCGACGCCGCGCTACAGCGACACCGCCGTCCCGACGCGTGTGCGACAGGGCTTCGATGCAGCATTTGCGCGGTCTTTTTGATTTTCGGGTGCTACACCGCGACGTACCGTTTTGTAGCAGTTGTCGCATGTCGCACATCGGGCCGACGTGTAGATCGCCGGTCTTTTTGCCTTTCATTCAGCAAGGGAGCGGAACCCGCTCCGGGGACACCTCCGGGCTGCCAGCACTGCTTGCAGCTTGGGAGGCTCGTGCGGTCGGTTGGGTCCGCCGTCATGGTGGTTCGGGCACGATCAGAATCGGCCCACGATAGTC
>CAYRBQ010000852.1:0-1755 GCA_964422305.1 uncultured Reyranella sp.
GCCGCGATCGAGGTGAGCGACCTCGGACGCTCCGTTGCTTTCCATCGCCTGTGGCTGCCGATGCTGGGCTTCCGTCGCGTCTGGGCGCACCCCGATCGCGTGATGTGGTCGCGCGGCTACGACCATTTCGTGATGCGCCAGGCCAAGGACGGCATCTCCTACGGACCGGGCGCGCTGTGGCTCGCGGTCTCGGCCGAGAGCCGCGCCCAGGTCGACCAAATCCATGCCGAGCTGCGCGAAGCAGGGGCGGAGATCATCCAGAAGCCGCAGGAGCTCGACTATCTCGCCCCCGGCTACTACTCGGTGGGCTTCCGCGATCCCGACGGCGTGCCCATCGAGGTCATGCACCGCTGGGACGAGCTGCCCGGCATCGCCGACGCCGAGCAGGTGCGCGTGCCGGGCCACGGCGTCAGCCTCGGCGGCTACTTCTTCAAGCCGCAGGCCGGCCAGCCGCCCTATCCCGCGCTGATCCTGCTGCACGGCTTCGCGGGCCACGCCCACAACATGGTAGGGCTGGCGCGCGCCGCCTCGGCCAACGGGTACGCGGCGCTGGCGCTGTCGCTGCGCGGCTGGCTGGGCTCCGAGGGCGAGAACGACCAGGGCCTGCGCCAGCCGCTCGACGTGCTGGCGGCCGTCGACTGGCTCGCCAAGCGACCGCTGGTCGACCGCGATCGCATCGCGCTGGTCGGAGCCTCGATGGGCGGCCAGGTGGCGCTGCTTGCCGCCGCGCACAAGCCACCGGTCCGCGCCGTCGCCGCCTTCTATGCACCGACCGACCTCGCGCGCTGGCGCGAGGCCAATCCATTCATGCGCGACTACCTCGACGACCTGTGCGGACCGGAGGGCCTGCCGGTTCGCTCCCCGATACTGCGCGTTGCGCAGATCGACACGCCGGTGCTGCTGATCCACGGCGATCGCGACGAGAATGTGCCGGTGACGCAATCGCTTGCCATGGCCGACTCCTTGCGCAATCACGGAAAGGATGCCGAGGCCTTCATCATCGAAGGCGCCACGCATTACTTCACCGAGCAGCAGAACGCCGCGGCACGGCGCAAGCTGTTCGACTTCCTGCGTCGCCATCTCAGCCGGAGCTAGCCGTCCATGCGCGTGTCCGAAGCCGTCAACTCCCGTCGCTCCATGCGCGTGTTCAAGCCCGACCCGGTCGCCAAGGCCGACATCGAGTGGATCATCTCGACGGCCAACCGGGCTGCGTCGAACGGCAACCTGCAGCCGTGGAAACTCTACGTGACCATGGGCGCCGCGCGAAAGCGGCTGTCGGCGGCGATCCTCGGCGCGATGGATGCGGGCGACAACGGGCCGGGCGCGGAGTACGACATCTATCCTCGGGAATTCACGCCGGTCTACGACGCGCGCCGCAAGCTGGTCGGTAAGCAGCTCTACACGCTGCTCGGCGTGCCGCGCGGCGACGCCGCCGGCATGCTGAAGCAGTTCCGCAAGAACTACGAGTTCTTCGATGCGCCGGTCGGCATGATCCTCTGCGTCGAGAAGCGCATGGGCAACGGCCAGTGGATCGACTGCGGCATCTTCCTCGACCAGCTCATGCTGCTGGCCCGCGAGAAGGGCCTGCACACCTGCCCGCAGGCCGCCTTCAGCCGCTACCAGCATGTGGTGCGACGCGAGCTCAAGATCCCCGACGACCAGGTCGTGATCTGTGGCCTGGCGCTGGGCTACGCCGATCCCGACGTGGTGCCCAACAGCCTGATCACCGAGCGCGCGCCGATCCAGGATTTCACG
>CAYRBQ010000853.1:0-1745 GCA_964422305.1 uncultured Reyranella sp.
ATCTCGGTATTCGGCGCCTTCATGGTGATGGCGGCCTTCGGCTTCACCCTGAACGTGCTCACCCTGATGGCGCTCAGCCTGGCCATCGGCATCCTGATCGACGACGCGATCGTGGTGCGCGAGAACATCATGCGCCACATCGGCTTCGGCAAGACGCACCGCCAGGCCGCGATCGACGGCACCAACGAGATCGGGCTGGCCGTCCTCGCCACCACCTTCTGCATCGTCGCGGTGTTCCTGCCCGTGGCCTTCATGGGCGGCATCATCGGCCGCTTCTTCTTCCAGTTCGGCGTCATGGTTTCGGCCGCGGTGCTGATCTCGCTGTTCGTGTCGTTCACCCTCGACCCGATGCTGTCCTCGGTGTGGTACGACCCGCAGGCCCACGGCAACGGCCGTTTCGCGCGCATCGTCAACGGAGCTCAGGAGCACGCCAACCGCGTCTACCGCGCCGTGCTCGGCTGGTCGCTGCGCTGGCCCAAGCTCACCCTGCTGATCGCGCTGGGGACCTTCCTCGGAAGTTTCGCGCTGCCCAAGTACATCGGCTTCGAGTTCGTGCCCCAGGCCGACCTCGGCGAGCAGGTGGTCAGCATCGAGACCCCCGTCGGCTCGTCGCTGGAATATACCGAGGCCAAGCTCCGGCAGGTCGACGCCGCGGTCCGCGAATTCCCCGAAATCGAGTACACCTACGGGACGGTCAACACCGGCTACGCCAACGGCAAGAACCAGGCGAGCCTCTACCTGAAGCTCAAGCCCCTGAAGCAGCGTACGCGCTCGCCCGACCAACTCGCCCAGCCGATCCGCGAGCGGCTCTCCCGCATCCCCGGCATCCTCGCCTCGATCAACATCCCGGGCGGTCCCGGCGGCGGCGTGCAGAAGCAGCTCCAGCTCTCCCTGCAGGGCCCCGACACCGCCGTGCTCGACACGCTCTCGCAGGACGTGATGAAGCGCGCGGCGCATATCCCCGGGATGGTCGACCTCGACCGCAACCTCAAGGCCGCCAAGCCGGTTCTGTCGGTCAAGCTGCGCCGCGATGCCGCCTCCGATCTCGGCCTCGGCTCGGCCGCGGTGGCGCAGTCGCTCAGGCCGCTGTTCGCCGGCGACGAGACCAGCCTGTGGCGCGCGCCCGACGGCGAGAACTACACCGTCATGGTCCGCCTGCCGACCGACGACCGGACCGGCGTGGCCGATGTCCAGCGCATCTGGTTCACCGCCGGCACCGAGCCCAATGGGCTCCCGCGCATGGTCCACATCGCGCAGATCGCCGACGTGGTGAACGACGTCGGCGCCTCGCAGATCAACCGCCGCGACCTCAACCGCGAAGTCCAGATCACGGCCAACGTGTTCGGCCGTTCCGCCGGCGAGGTCTCGAGCGACCTGCAGAAGATCCTGGCCGAGACCAAGCTGCCGCCCGGCTACCGCTTCGTGTTCGGCGGATCGACCAAGGACATGGCCGAGAGCGCGGCCTATGCAGGCCAGGCGCTGCTGCTGGCCGTGATCCTGATCTACCTGATCCTCGCCTCGCAGTTCGGGAGCTTCCTGCAGCCCCTCGCCATCATGATGTCGCTCCCGATGTCGCTGATCGGCGTGTTCCTGGGGCTGCTGATCGCCGGCACGACGCTCAACATCTTCTCGGCCATCGGCTTCATCATGCTGATGGGCCTCGTGACCAAGAACGCCATCCTGCTGGTCGATTTCTTCAACCAGGCACGACTGCGCGGCACGCCGGTCAACGAGGCGCTGCTCGA
>CAYRBQ010000854.1:0-1740 GCA_964422305.1 uncultured Reyranella sp.
GATCGGCAGCGCCGACTGGACGCGGGTCTGCAGCCCCTGTCGCTCCAGCGCGCTCTGCATCGCCAGTGAATTGATGACGGTAGCCAGCATGCCCATGTAGTCGCCGCTGGCACGGTCCATGCCGGAAGCCGCAGCCGAGACACCGCGGAAGATGTTGCCGCCGCCGATCACCAGGCAGACCTGCACGCCCATGGCGTGAACGATCTTCACTTCCTGTGCGACCATCGACACCATCTCGGGATCGAGTCCGTACTCCCGATTCCCCATCAACCCCTCGCCTGAGAGCTTGAGAAGGACGCGACGATATCGGGGCCCCGACGACATCAGATTCCTCTGACTACGAAATCTTGGGCGTGCGGGCACAGTCCCGCACGCCAGCGACAATTTTAATACTACTTCTTGAGCTGGGCAGCCACCTCAGCCGCAAAATCTTCCGACTTCTTCTCGATGCCCTCGCCCAAGCCGAAGCGGAGATATCCCGCCAGTCGAACCGGGGCGCCGACCTGCTTGCCGGCATCCTCGACGACCTTCGAGACCTTGGTCTTGCCGTCCATCACGAACGCCTGCTCGAGGAGTACGACTTCCTGGTGGAACTTGCGCAGCCCGCCTTCGACCATCTTGGCGACGATGTCAGCCGCCTTGCCGCTCTGCCCCGCCTTCTCGGCGAGCACGCCGCGCTCGCGCTCGATCGCGGCCGGGTCGAGCTCCGCCACGGTCAGCGACTGCGGGTTGGCCGCCGCGACATGCATGGCGAGCTGCTTGGCGAGCGCGCCAAGCTTGGCCTTGTCGCCGGTCGACTCGAGTGCCACCAGCACGCCGATCTTGCCGAGATCCGGCGCGACCGCGTTGTGCGTGTAGGCGACGACGACACCGTCGGAGACCGAGATCGACGCCGCGCGGCGCAGGCTCATGTTCTCGCCGATCGTGGCGATCAGGTTGGTGAGCTCGCCTTGGACGTCGCGGCCGGTGCCGGGATACGGCGCCGTCGCGACCTTGGCGAGATCGCCGCCGTTGTCGAGTGCCAGCTTGGTCGCCGTCGCGACGAACTTCTGGAACTGGTCGTTGCGGCCGACGAAGTCGGTCTCGGCATTGACCTCGATGACGGCACCCTTGGTGCCGTTCGCGGCGACGCCGACGAGGCCCTCCGCAGCGACGCGACCGGCCTTCTTCGAGGCAGCCGACAAGCCCTTGGTGCGCAGCCAGTCGACGGCCTTCTCGAGGTCGCCGCCGGTCTCGCCCAGCGCCTTCTTGCAATCCATCATGCCCGCGCCGGTCTTCTCGCGCAGATCCTTGACGAGGGAGGCAGTGATCTCAGCCATGTTCTTGCTCCGTGTGAGTGTGACAAGGGCCGGTCTTCCGACCGGCCCCGTTATGTCTCTTCGATGAGGGGCCGGGCCTATTCGGCCGGCGACGCCTCGGCGCCTGCGCCGTCGGATCCGGGGAGATCCTCGGCGGGCTGCTCGCTCAGTTCGCCGATGTCGCCACCGGCGGCGCCGATCTCGGCACGGATGCCATCCAGCACCGAAGCGGCCAGCAGGTCGCAGTAGAGCGACACCGCGCGGATCGCGTCGTCGTTGCCCGGGATCGGGAAATCGATGCCATCCGGATCGGAATTGCTGTCGACCACCGCCACGATCGGAATGCCGCGCTTGCGGGCTTCCTGCACCGCGATGGCTTCCTTGTTGGTGTCGATGATGAACAGCATGTCGGGCGTGCCGCCCATTTCCTTGATGCCGCCCA
>CAYRBQ010000855.1:0-1737 GCA_964422305.1 uncultured Reyranella sp.
CGCGGAGGAGGGCGTGACCCAGGTGTTCCGCCGCGTGATCGGCGGCGACAACATCGTGGGCGTGGTGGGCGAGCTGCAGCTCGACGTGCTCAAGACCCGTGTCGAGACCGAGTATTCGGTGGCGATCGACCTCGAGCCCGCGCCGTTCGAGACCGCGCGCTGGATCTCGGCCGAGAGCAAGGCCGACCTCGAGGCCTTCATGTCGGCCAACCGCGGCGGCATGTCCGAGGACCGCGACGGCTCACCGGTCTTCCTCGCGCGCAATGCCTGGGAGCTGGGCTACATCGCCGAGAAGAGCCCGAAGGTGAAGTTCTCGGATACGCGGGAACGTTCGTAATCTGTCGTCCTGAGCGAAGCGAAGGACCTAGCGCGGCGATCAGCGACTCCGCTTCTGGTGTTAGATCCTTCGCTGCGCTCAAGATGACATTTATTTCTTCGGCGACCAGCCGTAGGCCTTGGCGCAGGCGCCGCCCATCAGCATGGCGCGCTCGCTGTCGCTCAGGTGCTTCGTTTCCAGGAACGGCTTCACGGCCTGCTCGTAGTTGACGACGGCGAAGGCGCGCGTCCAGTCGGTGCCCCACAGGCAGCGCTCGAAGCCCCAGGCATCGAACACGCGCTTCAGCGGGTCCCAGATGTCGGGGAACGGGTAGGGCTTCTTGGAGAGCGTGCAGGCGCCGCTCACCTTGATCACCGCGTTCGGACGCTTGGCGAGCTCCACGATCTTCGGCAGGTCAGCCCAGGGATGTTCCGGCGCGGGCGGCTGGCGCGGCTGCACGATGCCGAGATGGTCGATGATGAACCGCGTGTTGGGATGGCGGTCGATGATCTGCGTGCCTTCGTCGACCCGGCCCCAGAACAGGAAGTTGAGCGGCAGGTCGTACTGGACGGCGGCCTTGCAGATGCGGTCGATGCCGGGATCGTCGGCGGCGCGCTTCTCCTCGTCGCGCAGGAAGATGCGGATGCCGACCGCGCCCTGGGTCTTCTTCCACTTTGCCACGACGTCGGCCACGTTTTTGTCGTCCGGGTCGACCGGCTTCACGATCGCCATCCGGTTGGGATGGGCGCGCGCCACTTCCTCGGCGTAGCTGCTGTCGTAGCGGTATTGGGAGAAGGCCGAGATGTAGATCGCGCCGTCGACGCCGACCTTGTCCATCGCCTCCACCATCTCGTCGCCGGTGACGTGCGGCGGCCAGTTCGGCACCGTGGCCCACGGCCGCTTGGGCGTGTTCGCCTCGTAGGCGTGGACCTGTGAATCGATGATGGGCATGGACGATCCTCCTCAGGCTTTCTTCTTCTCCGTCACCGGCACGGTGATCCCGTCGGCGCGCAGCCGCGCCAGCTCGTCGGCCTCGAGGCCCAGCAGGTCGCCGAGCGCGGCATCGGTGTGCTGCCCGAGCGTCGGCGCGGGGCTCCTGACCTCGCTCTTGCCGCCGGCATGGAGCCGGATGGCGGAGATCGGCACGCGTGTCCTGCCGCGGCGCGGATGCTGCACGTCGACCCAGTAGCCGCGCGCCTCGAGATGCGGGTCGTAGGCGACCTCGCGCGCCGTCTTCACCGGGGCGCAGGGAATGTGCGCGTCGTTCAGCGCGGCCAGGATCTCGTCCTTGGTGCGGCCGGCCGTCCAGGCGCCCACCATGTCGTCGATCACCGGCATGTTCTTGGCGCGGCCGGGCGTCGTCGCATAGTCGGGGTCGGCCAGGAGGTCCTTGCGGTTCATCATCCCGCACAGGGAGACCC
>CAYRBQ010000856.1:0-1736 GCA_964422305.1 uncultured Reyranella sp.
AGCCGACGATCTGGCATCCCGTGAAGGCGAACATCGGCAGCGGGATCGAGAAATTGCCGCCGAACAGGCCGACGATGACGAGCCGCCCGCCGCGGCCCAGCGCCCGCAGGCCGAACTGCGCCGAGCTCTCGGCGCCCACGAAGTCGATCGCCGCGCCGACCCCGGTGCCACCGGTCAGGTCCTGGATCTGCTTGCGCGCTTCCTTGTCGCGCGGGTCGAGGGCCGCGACGGCGCCGTTCTCCAGCGCGAGCTTGCGCTTGTTCTCGTCGATGTCGGCCACGATCGGCTCCCGTCCCAGCACCGACTTGGCGAAGCGCACGCCCATCAGGCCGACGCCGCCGGCACCTATCACCAGGATCGGCTTGCCGCCATCCTGGCCCTCGGCCTTCTTCACCGCGCTGAAGGCGGTGATGCCGGAGCAGGCGTAGAGGCAGGCCAGCTCGGTCGGCAGGCTGCCATAGGGATAGAGGTATCTTGCGTGCGGCACCACGACGTGGTCGGCGTAGCCGCCGTCGTTGTTCACGCCGAGTGCGCGCGGAGTGGGGCAGAGATGCTCGATGCCGCTGTTGCAGTACCAGCACTTGCCGCAGCCGATCCAGGGATAGACCACGGCCTTGTCGCCGACCTTGGCGCCTTTCGCATCGGGGCCGAGCGCCACGACCTCGCCCACGATCTCGTGGCCCATGGTGCGCGGCGGGTTCATGGTCTTCTGGGTCGACACCTTGTTGCCGCCGCCCATGTCGAAGAAACCTTCCCACAGGTGGACGTCGCTGTGGCAGACGCCGGCGGCCGTGACGCGCACCAGCACCTCGGTGCCCTGCGGTGCGGGGTTCGCCACCTCGACCTTCTGCAGCGGCTGACCGAACTCGACGACCTTGTAGCTTTTCATTGGGCGAACTCCCGTTATTGTCGGAGGGAACAATAGGTAGGGTGGGGACGCATGGGCAAGTACGGCATCGGCCAGCCGGTGGTGCGCTTCGAGGATGCGCGGCTGCTGCGCGGGCAGGGCAAGTTCATCAACGATGTGAACCTGTCCGGTCAGACGCACGCCGTCTTCGTGCGCTCGCCGCACGCTCACGCCAAGATCCGTTCGATCGACACCAAGGCCGCCGCCGTGTCGTCCGGTGTCCTCGCCGTCTACACCGGCCATGATGTCGCGGCCGACGGGCTCGGCATGCCCAAGGCCAACATGCCGAGGAAGCGGCCCGACGGTAAGCCGATGTTCGCGCCGCAGCGGCCGCCGCTGGTCACCGACCGGGTGCGCTATGTCGGCGATCCGGTGGTGATGGTGGTGGCGGAGACACTTGCCCAGGCAAAGGACGCCGCCGAGCTCGTCGAGATCGACTACGAGGCGCTGCCCTCGGTGACGCTCACCGAGGACACGGTGAAGCCTGGAGCCCCCGCGGTGTGGGATGACTGTCCGGACAACGTCTCCAACTTTACGGAACGCGGCAACAAGGCGGCGGCCGAGGAGGCGATCAAGGGCGCGGCGAGGGTCATCAAGCGGCGCTACGTGATCACACGCGTGCATGCGCAATACATGGAGCCGCGCGGCACGCTCGCGACCTACGACCAAGGCGAGGACCGCATGATCCTCTACGCCGACGTGCAGTACCCCCATCGCGTCCGCAACATGCTGGCGCAAAACGTCTTCAAGGTGCCCGAGAGCAAGATGCGGGTGATCGCTCAGGACGTGGGTGGCGGCTTCGGCACCAAGGGATGGCAGTATGTCGAGC
>CAYRBQ010000857.1:0-1734 GCA_964422305.1 uncultured Reyranella sp.
ACCGGAATCGCCGAGAAGGTCGGCTCCTATCCGGTCAACGACAAGGACGGCTTCTATTCCGGCTTCGCCGCCTCGGGCTACGGCATCATGTGGAACGAGCGGTACGTCCGGGCCAACAAGCTGCCGACGCCCAAGGATTGGCAGGACCTCGCCCAGGCGCCCTACTTCGACCATGTGTCGATCTCCGCACCGTCGCGCTCGGGCACGACCCACCTCACCATCGAGACGATCCTGCAGGGCGAAGGCTGGGACAAGGGCTGGCGCACGACCAAGGACATCGCGGGCAACCTGCGCACCGTCACCGACCGTTCCTTCGGCGTGCCCGAGGCCGTGAATTCCGGCCAGGTCGGCTACGGCATCGTCATCGACTTCTTCGCCTTCTCCTCCCAGGGCGCGGGCTTCCCGGTGAAGTTCGTCTACCCGTCGGTCACGACCCTGGTGCCGGCGAACGTGGGCGTCGTGGCCAACGCCCCGAACAAGGCAGGGGCCGAGGCCTTCATCGAATTTCTGCTCTCGCCCGCCGGCCAGGAAGTGCTGCTGGAGCCCACCATCCGCCGCCTGCCGGTGCGCCCCGAAACCTACGCCAAGGCGCCGGCCGACTACCCCAACCCGTTCAAGGACAAGAACCTGCAGGGGCTGCTGACCTTCAACGCCGAGCTGTCGGAGCGCCGGACCGCCGCCGTCGACACGCTGTTCGACCAGCTCATCACCTTCCAGCTCGAGCCGCTGAAGGCCGTCACGAAGACGCTGCACGAGGTCGATGCGGCCCTGAAGAAGAAGGACAATGCGCAGGCCCGGGCGCTGGTGAAGGAGGCGCGCGACCTGATCGCCGCCATGCCGATCACCGAGGCGCAGGCCGCCTCGCCCGAGATCAAGGCGGCCTTCACGGGGGCGAAGGAGAAGTCGGCCCGGCAGGCCGAGCTCGAGCAGCAATGGGCGGCCTTCGCCAAGGAGAAGTACGCCGCCGCCAAGGCCAAGGCCGACGAGGCGCTGAAGCTCGCGCGCTGAAGCCCCGGCGTTGACGGCGCGCTCGCCCGGCCAGATCGCCCTCGCGCTGGCCATCGCCCTCTTTCTCGGGCTGTTCCTGGTCGTGCCGGTGGCGACGGTCGTCTACGTCGCCTTCACCGAGAAGGGCGGCGGTGCGCCGACGCTGGTCAACTTCCTCGACTTCGCTCGCACCGAGCTGTTCGTCCGCTCGTTCTGGAACTCGGTCTACGTCTCGGCGATGACCGTCGTGTGGTCGTCCGCACTCGCTTTGCCGCTCGCCTATCTCACGACGCGCTTCGAGTTCCGTGGCGCCATGCTGGTGCAGACGCTGGGCTTCCTGCCTCTGATCATGCCGCCCTTCGTCGGCGCCGTGGCCATGCAGCTCCTGTTCGGGCGCAACGGCTCGGTCAACCTGCTGCTCGACGAGTGGTTCGACTTCAAGATCGGCTTCATGGAAGGGCTGAACGGCGTCATCTTCCTGCAGGCGATCCACTACTTCCCGTTCATCCTGGTCAACCTCTCGGCGGCGCTGCGCAACATCGACCGCAGCATGGAGGAGGCGGCGCAGAACCTCGGCGCCCACGGCGTCCGCCTGTTCCGCCGCATCGCGCTGCCGCTGGCCCTGCCGGGCTATATCGCGGGCGCCAGCCTGGTCTTCGTGAAGGTCTTCGACGACGTCGCGACGCCGCTGCTGCTCAACGTCAAGGAGATGCTGGCGCCGCAGGCCTATCTGCGCATCACCTCGAT
>CAYRBQ010000858.1:0-1732 GCA_964422305.1 uncultured Reyranella sp.
GGACCGCTACGTCGCGGCCTTCATGGCCGGACACGTCGGCGCCACTTTCCCCGGCCGCGTCACCAGCGTCACCCGCTTCGGCCTTTTCGCCGCGCTCGACGCCACCGGCGCCGACGGCCTGATCCCCGTGCGTTCGCTCGGCCAGGAGTTCTTCCGCCACGACGAGGGTCGCCAACTGTTGGTTGGCGAACGGACCGGCGAAACCTTCGGCCTCGGCGACCGGTTGATGATCAAGCTTGTCGAGGCGGACACGGCGACCGGCGGTCTACTCTTCGAGATCGTCGACGTGATCGAGAGGGTCGAGCGCCACACCCTTTCGCGCGGGCATCGGCCGGCACGCGGCGGTCGCGGCGGGCCGCCGCGGCGTCCGGTCGCGCATCGCGGGCCGCGCCGGGACAAAGGGTCACGCCGACGGAAGTAGCCGGCGGCCCCATCTTGTCGCCATGAGTGACGAACACGCTCCGGTTGATTTCTGGACCGCCCTGACGAGGGGCTGGTTCGGTCGCTGCCCGCGCTGCGCGAAGGGGCGGCTGTTCAGCTCCTTCCTGAAAATGAAGAGCCATTGCGAGGCCTGCGAGCTCGGTCTGGAGCCGTACCGGGCGGACGACGCTCCCGCCTACTTCACGATCTTCGTCGTCGGCCACATCGTGGTGCCCCTGGTGCTGGCTGTCGAGAAATATGCCGATCAGCCGCCGCTCTGGGTGCATGCGCTGCTGTGGCTGCCGCTCTCTGTCGCACTTGCCCTGTACCTGCTCCCCCGCATAAAAGGCGCCGTCATCGCGCTCCTGTGGGTCCAGCGGATAGCCGCTCCCAAGCCCGCCACGGGACGCCTCGACCCCTCAGCCTGAACGACGTGGCCGCCCGCCGACGGCCTGTGCTATTGTGCCGCCTGCTGGGTATGGAAGTGCCAAAGAGCCCTTTTTTCCTTTCGACGCTGCCGCGCGCGGCCGCGTCGCTCATTGCTGCCTGCCTCGTCGTCTCCTGCGCCACCTCCACCGAGGCGCCGCAGGTCCAGGGGAACGGCGCCCGTAACCCGTCGGTCGCCGCCGACGTCAACGTCGAGCGGGTCGTCCTGCAGGCCTACCGGGCCATCGGCGACCGCCACCTCTACGAACCCAATTTCCGGACGATCTCCGTCGAGGCCTATCGCGGCTTCGCCAGCAGCGACGCCGCGCTGGCCCTCGAGGCCGGCGAGAAGACCTTCACCGTCCGCCGCGACGGCAAGGAGATCATGAGCCGCCCCGCCCCGACCGACACCGGCGACGGCCGTGCCTGGGGCGGCATGCTGGCCGAGCTTCTGGCCGGATCCGTCGACGCCTCGCCGGCGCTGCAGGGCACCGACCGCCAGGTGCTGATCCGTCAGGCGATGGTCGCGACGACCAAGCAGCTCGACCGCAACAGCCGTTATGCCGACCCCGACGAGGCGAAGGACAACCGTTTCCAGCGCGACGGCGGCGGCGGCATCGGCATCACCGTCGAGCGCATGGACGACAAGAAGATCATGATCCGTGCCGTGCAGGAGGGCTCGCCCTCGGCCAAGGCCGGCGTGCTTCCGGGCGACCAGATCGTGGCGATCGACGGCGAATCCATGATCGACCGCCCGCTGTCGGATGTCGTCGCCAAGCTGCGCGGTTCGGTGGGCGCGCCGGTCTCGATGACCGTGCTGCGCGGCGCCCAGGGCGGCCAGCTCACGCTCTCGATGAAGCGGGCCCGGATCATCCCGACGACGGTC
>CAYRBQ010000859.1:0-1728 GCA_964422305.1 uncultured Reyranella sp.
CCTCGATGGCCGCGATGGTGACCTGGTCCATGTCCTGCCAGGCCTTGCACATCCTGGGGCCGAGCCGCTGGCGCTGGATGCGCTCGCCGACCGAGAGGCCGTCGCGCGCCCGTCCTTCGGGGTCCTTGAGATCGAAACCGGCGGAGAAGGCCTTGGCCGAGCCGGTCAGGATCACCACCGTGGTTTCGAGATCGTCCTCGAACTCGCGCGGCACGTCGCGCAGCTCGCGCATCGCCTGCTGGCTGAGCGCATTGACGTTGTCGCCGCGGTCGAAGCGCACGACGGCGATGCGGCCATCCGGGCCGAGGCCCTTCTCGATCTTCACGTGCTTGCGTTCCATCCCGGCATTCCTCCTCATTCGCGGCGACCGTAGCCCCTCGCCTTTACAAGCGCGAGGTGCTTCGGTTCACTGCCTCTCATGTCCAAATCGATCGGATCCATCGCCCTCGAACGGCGCGTCGATGCACTGTTCGCCCGCTACACTATGCCCGGCTCGCCGGGCGCCGTCGTCGCCGTGATGCAGGGCGGCGACGTCACGCTCTGCAAGGGCTATGGCCTCGCCAGCATCGAGCTCGGCGTGCCGATCGGGTCCAAGACGCGCTTCCGCATCGCCTCGGTGAGCAAGCAGTTCACCGTGAGCGCCGCGCTGATGCTGGCGGCCGAAGGCAAGCTCGACCTCGAGGCGCCGCCGCACCAGTACCTACCCGAGCTGAAGAAGCTGCCGGTCACGATCGACCAGATGATGCGCAACTGCAGCGGCCTGCCGGATTTCCTCGAGCTGCTGCGGCTGGGCGGCCACGGTCTTGACAAGCCGGCGAGCGCCGCCGATCTCGCCGCCGCCTGCGCGCGCAACGGCCATCTCAACTTCGCGCCGAACAGCCGCTTCCTCTACAGCAACACCAACTTCCTGCTGCTCGGCCTGATCGTCGAGAAGCTGGCGAAGAAGAGGCTGGGCGATTTCCTCGCCGAGCGCATCTTCCGGCCGCTCGGCATGACCTCGACGGCGCTCGTCGCCGAAATCGACGCCGTGATCCCCGGGCTGGCGACCGGTTACCTGGGCGATGCCGCCTCGGGCTTCCGCCGCGCCGCGCACGCCTACCCGCAGGGCGGCGAAGGCGGCCTCACCTCGACGGTCGAGGACCTGCTGATCTGGTCGCGACACTTCGACCAGCCGACGCTCGCCCCCAGGAACCTGCCGGCGCAGCTCGCCGCGCCCTCGCCGCTCGCGGGCGGCCACACCAACAAGTATCGCCGTGGCGTGCAGGCCGACGAGCTGCGCGGGCTCGCCACCATCGGCCATGGCGGTCTGTGGCCGGGCTATCGCACGGAATTCCTGCGCGTGCCCGAGGCCGATCTCACGGTGGTGGTCATCGCCAATCTCGGCAGCATCGATCCGTGGCGGCAGGCGCGCGCCATCGCGACCTTGGCGCTGGAAGGCCACAGGAAGCTGAAGCCTGCTCCGGCGCCGATCACCGAGGCCGAGATCAAGCCGCTGACGGGAAGCTGGTTCAACGCCCAGGAGTCGTCGCTGTTCGACCTCGGCTGGAAGAACGGCGAGGCGACCGTGACGCAGAACGGCCTGCCCTTCGCGCTGGGCCGACGCGCCGACGGCTGGTGGGCCGCCGAGCGTGGCTCCTTCGAGTTCGCCCTGAAGCCGGGACCCAAGGGCACGGCGCGGGTCGATCTCGGCGCCGGCCGCGTGATGACCTTCAAGAAGCTCGGCAGGCG
>CAYRBQ010000860.1:0-1728 GCA_964422305.1 uncultured Reyranella sp.
GCCTGGTCGACGTGATGCTGGCCTTCCCCGCGATCCTGATCGGGCTCGCGGTGGCGGCGATCTTCGGCGCCGGCCTCACCGCGGTGGTGATCGCGCTGGTGGTGGCGACCGTGCCCGACGTCGCGCGCGTGGCCAGAGGCGCCGCCGTCGGCGTCATGGGCCAGGAGTTCATGGAGGCGGGCCGCGCCGTCGGCGTCTCCGACCGCACGCTGATCTGGCGCTATCTGACGCTGAACTGCATCTCCACCATCTTCGTGTTCCTGACCCTGCGCTTCGGCCAGATCATCCTGATCGGCTCCGCGCTGGGCTTCCTCGGCATGGGCGCGCAGCCGCCGACCGCCGAGCTCGGCATGATGGCCGCACAAGGCCGCGACTTCCTCTTCATGGCGCCGCACATCGCGACGATCCCGAGCTTCGCGATATTCGTCATCGTGCTGGCCGCCAACCTTCTGGGCGACGCACTCCGCGACGTCCTCGATCCGAGGCTGCAGACATGATCAGGTCCGTTCTGAGTGCAGCGTTCACGTTGAGTATCGCGTTGCCCGTCGCCCTGCCGGCGACTGCGCAGACCCTGAACATGATGAAGTCGATCGATGCGCCGCATTACGACGCGCAGCGCACGACCTGGGGCCCGACCTCCGACATCGTGAACATGTTCCAGGACACGCTGGTGGCGCTCGACTGGGACGGCCGCACGCCGATCCCCTACCTCGCCAAATCGTGGACCGTCAGCCCCGACGGCCGGACCTACACCTTCAAGCTGCGCGACGATGTGAGCTTCTGCAGCGGCAAGAAGTTCACCGCCGACGACGTGATCTACTCCTTCAAACGCCTGAAGAGCCCCGAGATCAAGGGCCCCTACGCCTGGCGGGCCGGCAACATCAAGGAGCTGCGCGCGCCCGATCCCCATACGGTCGAGTACGAGCTCGTGGAGCCCTATTCCGAGCTGCTGCTTCAGCTCACCATGTTCACCAACGTCATCCACAACAAGGAGAGCGTGGAGTCGCTCGGCAAGGACTACGGCATCAAGGGCGCCGACGGCACCGGCCCGTGGTGCTTCGAGAGCTGGCAGCCGCGCACGCAGATCGTGCTGAAGCGGCATGACGCCTACAAGTGGGGGCCCTCGATGTACAAGAACAAGGGGCCGGTGAAGTTCGAGCGGCTGGTCATCAAGATCGTGCCGGAGGATTCGAGTCGCGTTGCGGCGATGATGTCGGGCACCTTCGACGTCACCCACCAGTTCCCGGCGCAGTTCATCTCCCAGGCGCGCAGCGCGCCGATGCTGCAGGTCCATCCGGCCAAGCCGAACTTCCAGCTCCTCTATTTCGGCTTCAAGACGACGCGGCCGATGGTGGCGGACAAGCGCGTGCGCGAAGCCATGAGCATCGCCATCGACCGTGCCGCGATCGCCAAGGGCATCCTGCTCGGCAACGCCGACCCGGCCTTCACCATCGTCGACAAGGACGCGCTCGACCACGACCCGAAGACGGCGGAGATCGTGAAGGAAGACGTCGAGCGGGCGAAGAAGCTGCTCGACGAGGCCGGCTGGAAGCCGGGCGCCGACGGCATCCGCGAGAAGGACGGCGTGAAGCTGGCACCCAAGGTCTACTTCACCGCCAATGCCAACTCGGCCCGCGTCGGCGAGGCGATCCAAGGGTACATGCGCAAGATCGGCGTGCAATGGCAGATCCAGCCGTGGGACTCGACTATCGCGGCGGCCAAAATGGC
>CAYRBQ010000861.1:0-1722 GCA_964422305.1 uncultured Reyranella sp.
CCTTGGCGAGGCCGCCGTACCACGGCCACACCGCGATGTCGGCGATCGTGTAGTCCTCGCCGCCGAGGAACCTCGACTCGGCGAGGCGGCGGTCGAGCACGTCGAGCTGGCGCTTGGTCTCCATTGCGAAGCGGTCGATGGCGTATTCGATCTTGGTCGGCGCGTAGGCGTAGAAGTGGCCGAAGCCGCCGCCGGGACAGGGCGCGCTGCCCATCTGCCAGAACAGCCGGGACAGGACCTCGGCGCGGATCGGGTCGCCGACCTGTCCCGGCGGATTTCCCCGAAGGCGCGGTTTGCTCCGGCCGCCCCCGAGGTCTAGGGTCACGGCCTCACAAGCGCGCCCCCGGGCGCGTCGGCTCGTGACGGTTTTCTCCAACGGGCTCCTGGCGGGCCGCGAGCCCTGCGATCTCCCGAACGACTTCCTGCCGAGCGGTGCCGTGGCGCCGGCCCACGGCTTCACGTCGCCCCCTCGATCCCCGTCCGCGCGATGCCCGCGCGCTTCCCGAGACAAGGAGAATTCCTCCCATGAGCGATGCGCCCTTGATCCTGCTCACCAGCGACGAGGAAGTGACCCTGCGCCGGGTCGCGTTCGGCGAATCCCCGGCCAGCACGTTGCGGGCGCAGGACCTCGCCCGGCTGCGGCGCCTGCGGCTGATCGACGACGCCGCGCAGCCGCGGCTGACGCGGAGCGGCCGCGTCCATTTCGAGGGGCTGCCGAAGGCCGCGATGATGGGCAGGCGCGACGGCCGCAGCCTCGGCGAGGAGCTCGGGCGGCTTCAGGTCGCGAGGCCCGACGGCACGAAGGGGCAGCCAAGGCCCGTCCGGAAGGATTCCCGATCATGACCGAACCGACCCGCTACCGGCTCGACACGCCGCGCATCGGCACGCCCGGCCGGCCCTTCGCATGGAAGGTCCTGCGCCGCGACGATGCCACGGAAGTCGAGCGCTCGCGCGAGACCTTCCGCTCGCGCCACGAAGCGCTGGCCGACGGGCTTCAGACCGTCCTCGCCTGGGAGCGCGGCGAGAAGGGCTGAGAAGGAGATTCCGGACGCCCGGCGGACGGAGTGGCAAGTGGACAAGCCGTGCCTGCGCCTGTAGGGCTTCATCATCATCGCCTCGACAGGCTTCCCGGCTGCGGTGACTGAGAGAGACGCGTGCTCCCGCCACAGAGCGAGGTGCATGCATGAACCGTTGGACCGACCCCCCCTTCCTGTTCCCGGTGTTCCTCATCCTGCTGATCGCCGGCTACGCCCTCCTGCGTACGCCCTCCTGATTCCCGCCCGATGGCAGCCACGTCGATGCGCTATCTTGGTCCCCTGCGCGGCGGCGGCATGCTGACGTGCGGCGGACAGTCGTTCGGCCGGGCCGAGTTCGATGTCGGCGGCTACCAGCTCAAGCCCGGCCAGATCGTGGCCTCGGGCGAACTGACGATGCCGCCGGAACTGCTGGATGCCGCCTTCGGGCGAAACGGCCTCGTGCTCACGACCGACGAGGGCCGCGTGCTGACCATCCGCTTCTCGGGCAAGCGGGACGGGAGGTCGAGCGTCGCCCATGTCGATGTCGGCGGCGACCTGCCGGCGGCAAAGGCGTGGCCGCGACGCTAGACCGCTGCACGCAAGCGCGCAGAACGCGGGGCGAAGGTTCGGCGCCTACCCCTTCGCGCCGATCTTGTCCTCGGTGCGCAGCTCGAAGTCGCTGGCGTCGTGGCGCTCGCGGAGCTGG
>CAYRBQ010000862.1:0-1719 GCA_964422305.1 uncultured Reyranella sp.
GGCCGATGAAGGAGAGGCCGGCGGCATTCAGGATGGCGTAGCCCATGGTGAGCGACATCTGCACCATCATGATCGGCATGATGTTGGGCAGGACATGGCCCAGCAGCACCCGCGCCTCGCCGTTGCCCGAGAGGCGCGCGGCCTCGACGAAGCCCGCATCACGCCGCACATTGGCCTCGGCGCGCGCCACACGGGCGTAGAGCGGGAAGTTGATGATGGCGGTGGCGATCACGATGTTGATCACCTTGTTGCCGAGCGCGGCCACGATGCCCATCGCCAGCACGAACAGCGGGAAGGCCATGATGGTATCGGCGGAGCGGCCGACGATGCGGTCGGTCCAGCCGCCGAAATAGCCCGCCGCCACGCCCGACAGCGCGCCCAGCAGGAAGGCCAGGATCACCGAGGCGAAGGCGATGGTGAGGTCGAGCCGGGTGGCCACCAGCACGCGGCTGAAGATGTCGCGGCCGAGCTGGTCGGTGCCGAACCAGTGCGCGGCCGACGGCGGCTTCAGCGCCATCGCGGCGTTGCTCTGCAGCGGATTGTAGGGGGCGACCAGCGGCCCGAAGATCGCGGCCAGCAGGAACATGAAGAAGAGGCCGAAGGCGAGCCCCGTAACCGGATTCTCGGAGAGTACGTAGCGGGCGTGGCGCAGCAGCGGCAGCATGGTCAGGCGTCCAGTCGCACGCGCGGGTCGACCAGGCCGTAGAGCAGGTCGATCGCGAGGTTCAGCGCCACGTAGAGAACCGCCATGGTGAGCACGAAGCCCTGGACCGGCGCATAGTCCGAGGTGATGAGGGCGTTCACCGCATAGAGGCCGATGCCCGGCCAGGCGAACACGGTCTCGACCAGCACGTTGGCGCCCAGCAGGAAGGAGAAGACCATGCCGAGCGTGGTGATCACGGGCAGCACGGCGTTGCGGAAGGCGTAGCTGAAGACGACGGTGCGCGGCGCCAGCCCGCTCGCCCGAGCGGTGCGGATGAAGTCGCTGCCCAGCACGGCCAGCATCGAGCCTCGCGTCATGCGCGCGAGCGGCGCCAGGGAGAAGATGGCCATCGAGATCGCCGGCAGCGCGAGCTGCCGCAGCGCGCCCCAGAACACCTCCATGTTCCCGGTCAGCGCCGAGTCGATCAGGTAGAAGCCGGTGATGTGGGTGGGCGGCGACAGAAAGACGTCGAGCCGTCCGGTCGGGGCAGGCGCCCATTGCAGAAGATAATAGAAGACATAGGCAAAGAGGAGACCGGTGAAGAACACCGGCAGCGAGACGCCGGCCGTCGTGACGACGCGACAGAGATGATCGATCCAGGTCCCCTGCTTCACCGCCGCCAGCACGCCGAGCGGAATAGCGATGACGATAGCCACGATCAGGGCGAACAGGGTGAGCTCGGCCGAGGCCGGCAGACGCGTGGCGATCTCGGCCACCACCGGCTGGCCGGTCGAGAGCGAGTTGCCGAGGTTGCCCTGCAGGAGATCGCCGATATAGCCCACGAACTGCTCGGGCAGCGACCTGTCGAGCCCGAGCTTGGCGCGCACCTCGGCGATCGCCTGCGGACTCGCGGCAAGACCGGCGAAATAGGCCGCCGGGTCGCCCGGCAGCAGCCGGGTCAGCATGAAGGTGACGACGACGACCCCTACGATGCTCGGGATCGCCGTCGCCAGCCGCGACAGGAGAAGGCTCAGCATCTCATGCTCTCCTCCCCCGTCAGACGGGGGCGGAGGGGG
>CAYRBQ010000863.1:0-1709 GCA_964422305.1 uncultured Reyranella sp.
GCTTCGCGGGCTTCGGCTCGGCCATGCTGATGGCGCCGATCTTCGCCATCCTGTTCGGTTCGGCCGAGATGGTTGTGACGGTCGTCGCCATCGAGCTCGTGGTCTCGCTGCAACTCTTCCCGCAGGTCCGCCAGCACGCCGACTGGAAGGTGCTGACGCCGATGAGCATCGCCGCCTGTGCCGCCATGCCGCTCGGCGTCTGGCTGCTGGCGAGCGTCGACAAGAACACGATCGTGACGGCGGTCTCGGCGGTGATCGTGGCCTTCGTGATCCTGATGTGGACGGGCTGGAAGTATCACGGCAAGCGCTCTACCGTCGCGACCGTGACCGTCGGCGCCATCTCGGGTGCGATGATGGCCACCACCAGCGTCGGCGGCCCGCCGGTGCTGCTCTACCTGCTCTCTGGCAACGACCCGCCGCAGGTCAATCGCGCCAACATCGTCACCTACTATTTCCTGACGCAGTTGCTGCTGATCGTGATCGTGCTGGCGACGGGCGTTGCAGGCGTCGATGCGCTGGTGCGCGGCGCCGTGCTGTTTCCGGTCATGGTGCTGGGCGCCTGGGCAGGCGGACGGCTGTTCCATGGCCTCGCCAGCGAGCGGCTTTACCGCAACGTCGCGCTCGCCATCCTGTTTGCGACCGGCCTGTTCGGGCTGCTGCGGAACTGGCTGATCGGTGTATGATCGGCCGATCCAGGGAGTGCCGCATGCGTATCGTTGCCACCGGACTTGTCGTCGCCGCCCTTGCTGCTTCGGCCGCGATCGTGTCGCCCGCCGCCGCGCAGAACAGCGAGTTCATGAAGGAGTGCATGGTTACGGCCGCACAGAACACCTGCCAGTGCATCGCCGCGCGCATCCCGGCCAACATGATGGCCAATGCCATCCTCGGCCTGCGCAAGTCGAACCAGTCGGTCAGCGTCAGCGGCAACCTGCTCGATCCCGCGACCCTCAACCAGAACGAGATGCAGGGCCTGAATTCTGTGGTCGCTGCGCAGGCCTACTGCATGTGACGAAAACGGCGCGCATCGCTGCGCGCCGTTCGTCCCGCCGATTGGTCGGAGTGAGAGGATTCGAACCTCCGGCCCCTAGCTCCCGAAGCTAGTGCTCTACCAGGCTGAGCTACACTCCGTCAGAAACGGAGACACCCCGCGCAGCGAGGGCGGGGTTATAGCCGCGCCCCCCCGCGGTCGCAAGGGCCGCGCCGGATCGCTATAGTCGCGCCGGAACGGGCTTCGGGGGAGCAGATGGCCAAGGAAAAGCGGCTGAAAATCGCACTGATCGGCTATGGCGCGATCAGCCAGATGCTGTTCGACGTGTTCCGCGAGAAGAAGCCGCCCATCGACATCGTGGGCGTGCTGGTACGGCCGGGGCGGGCCAAGGAGACCCAGAAGAAGGTCGGCAGGAAGGTCGCGGTCGTCGAGACCCTGAAGGCGTTGCTGAAGCTGAAGCCCGACATCGTGGTCGAGGCGGCGAGCCAGCAGGCGGTACGCGACTGGGGTGAGACCGTCCTGAAGAAGGGCATCGACCTGATGGTGATTGCGACGGGCGCCTACGGAGATCCGGCGCTATGGAAGAAGCATCTCAAGGCGGCGGAGAAGGGCGGGGCGCGCCTGCGCCTGCCGTCCGGCGCCATCGCCGGCCTGGATGGTCTGCTGGCAATGCGTCTCGGCAAGCTCGAGCGTGTGAAATATGTCTCGATCAAGCCGCCCC
>CAYRBQ010000864.1:0-1708 GCA_964422305.1 uncultured Reyranella sp.
CGTTTCCAGCCGTTGCCGTCAAATCGTAGAAAAAAGGTCCCTCCACTCCGCTTCGCTCCGGTCGGAACGACGGGAGATCGAGTCAGATGCGATTGCCCTGACATGCTGAGCAGCACCGCCAAGAATCTCTACTGGATGGGTCGCTACCTGCAGCGGGCCAAGTCGACGGCGCGCCTGATCGAGGCGACGCAGCGCATGGCGCTGCAGTCGCGCGGCGAGGAAGCGGCCGGCGTTGCCGCGATCTTCGGCATGGAAGACGAGTTCCGGCAGAGCCAGCGCCAGGGCGGCCGGCTGGCGAGCCTGATCGATTTCCTGGTGATCGACGAGAACAACCCCTCCTCCATCGTCAACTCGATCGGCGCAGCACGGCGCAACGCCCGCGAGGAGCGCAACAACATCACGGTCGACGTCTGGGAAAGCCTGAACGCGCTGTGGCTGGAGCTCAGCGCCCGGCTGCGCGGCAACCGCGCGTCGCTCGACCGCGGCGCGCTGATCGAATCGGTGAAGAAGCAGGCGGTCATGATCTTCGGCGCCGCCCAGGTGACGCTGCTGCGCGACGAGGCCAACAGCTTCCTCCAGCTCGGCGCCTTCCTCGAGCGGGCCGACAACACCGGCCGCATCCTCGACGTGAAGTTCCACCTGCTGCGCCCCGACGGCGACCCCAGCGCCGAGGGCCTCGATTACTTCGCCTGGTCGGAACTGCTGGCCTGCGTCGGCGCGGTGCGCACCTACCGCCGCATCTACCGCAGCTCGCTCCATCCCATGAAGATCGCGGAACTCATGATGCTGCGGCGCGAAGTGCCCCGCTCGGTGCACCACTGCCTCTGGATGGTCGACCTCAACATGCGCGAGCTCGCCGACGCCTACGGTACCCACGGCGAGGCCGATCGCCTGGCCGGCGAGCTTCATGCGCGATTGCGCTACGCCCGCATCGACCGGGTGTTCGAGATCGGGCTCGCGAAGTTCCTCGGCACGCTGCGCGGCGACATCGCGACGCTCAGCGACGAGATCGGCCGCCAGTTCCTGCTGGATTGAAGATGCGCTACTCGGTCCATCACACCACGCGCTTCCAGTTCGACCAGCCGTCGCGCCATTCGATCCACGACGTGCGCCTGACGCCGAAACCCGCCGCCGGCCAGCGCGTGGTGTCGTGGCGCATCGATGGACCCGGAAAGCGTTCGGAATGGGTCGATGGCCATGGCAACCAGGTCACGACCTTTTCGGTCGCCCATGAGCACGACAGCGTCGAGATCGTCGTGCAGGGGCTCTACGAATACAGCGGCGCCGACCAGTGGTTGCGCTACGCCGACGCGCCGACGCTGCCCGCGCCGTTCTGGCTGCGCAACACCGGCATCGCGCGCCACGATGCGAGCTTCGATCCGGTGATCGCGGGCCTCGCCGAGCGCGCCGCCCAGCCGTCCGAGCGCGTCGCCGTCCTGCATGAGCTGATGGACCGCATCTCCAAACGCATCGCCTACAAGACCGGTGCCTCGACCGTGGAGACGACGGCCATCGAGGCGCTGACGCGCGGTGCGGGCGTGGCCCAGGACGAGGCGCATATCTTCATCGCCTGCTGCCGCCGCCTCGGTGTGCCGGCCCGCTACGTCAGCGGCTATCTGCGCAACGACGATCCCGAGCTTCATGTCGGCCGCACCAGCCATTCCTGGGCCGAAGCCTGGGTGCCGGGCCTCGAATGGGTCGGCTTCGA
>CAYRBQ010000865.1:0-1708 GCA_964422305.1 uncultured Reyranella sp.
CGCCGCAAGGTTCAGATCGTCTTCCAGGACCCCTACCGGTCGATGAACCCGCGCATCACCGTGGGCGAATTCATCATCGAAGGGCCGATGAATTTCGGCCTCCGCAAGGAAGAGGCGCTGGCCCGCGCGCGCAAGCTGATGGAGACGGTGCGGCTCGATCCCAACTCGCTCGATCGCTATCCGCACCAGTTCTCGGGCGGCCAGCGCCAGCGCATCTGCATCGCCCGCGCGCTCGCCATGGAGCCCGAGCTGCTGATCGCCGACGAGGCGGTCTCGGCACTCGACGTCTCGGTGCAGAAGCAGGTGCTGGAGCTGCTCGACGAGATCCGCCAGCGGCTGAACCTCGCCGTCCTGTTCATCACCCACGACCTGCGCGTCGCCGCCCAGATCTGCGACTACGTAGCCGTCATGAGCAAGGGCCGCGTCGTGGAGTACGGCGCCGCCGAGCAGGTCTTCGAGAACCCGACCCACGAGTACACCAAGTCCCTGTTCGCCGCCGCCCCCGGCCGCAACTGGGAGTTCGGCAAGTTCGCGGCGGCGTGATAGGCTTCTGCCAACCACAAGGAAAAGCCCTCTAGGCGGTCGACGCCGAGCCTCCCCCTGACCGGCGCCGGACGGAGACGGTCCACTCGTGTCCAGGGAGGAAATCATGGCCGAGAGCGTCTACAAGGTGGTCGAACTCGTCGGTACCAGCGGTGAGTCCTGGGAGAAGGCCGCCAAGGCCGCGGTCGAGCGTGCGGCGAAGTCGCTGCGCGACCTGCGCGTCGCGGAGGTCGTCGAGCAGGACATGGTGATCGAGAAGGGCAAGGTCACCGCCTATCGCACCAAGGTGAAGCTCTCCTTCAAGTACGAGGGCGGCGGCTGACGCTGGCGGGCGCCGGGAGCGGGAGTAGACTGCACTCCATGTCCTCCGGTTTCCTCGAAGACGCCTCCTTCAACCAGTCGCCGCCGTTCGGCGATGTGGACCTGTTCGCTGCGGATCGCCCGCTGGCGGACGCGGCGGCGCGCGCCGGGCTCGACCTCGGCGCGCTGTCCGCCTGCGGCAGGGACTACGGCTCGGCCGACACGCTCGATCTCGGCCGGCTGGCCAACGAGAATCCGCCCAAGCTCCGGCTGATGGACGGCAAGGGCAACCGGCTCGACCTGGTCGAGTTCCACCCCGCCTATCACGCGCTGATGCGGAAGAGCATCGGCCACGGCATCCACGCCTCGGCCCACCAGGCCGACCAGTCCGGCAGCGAGAAGGCCGCTCCCATGTCGGCGCGCGCCGTGCGCCTCTATCTCGCGACGCAGGCCGAGAGCGGCCACATGTGCCCGATCACCATGACGCATGCCTGCATCGGCGCGCTGCGCGCCGAGCCGGCGCAGCTCGCGACCTGGCTGCCCAGGATCCAGACCCGCACCTACGATCCCCGGCCGCTACCGTGGTGGGAGAAGGAGGGCGTGACGCTGGGCATGGGCATGACCGAACGCCAGGGCGGCACCGACGTGCGCGCCAACATCACGACCGCGAAGGGCCACGGCGAGCATGCCGAGATCACCGGTCACAAATGGTTCATGTCGGCGCCGATGTGCGATGCATTCCTCGTGCTCGCCCAGGCTGAAGGCGGCCTCACCTGCTATCTGATGCCGCGCCACCGGCCCGACGGTTCGCAGAACACCATCCGCTTCCAGCGGCTCAAGGACAAGCTCGGCAACAAGTCCAATG
>CAYRBQ010000866.1:0-292 GCA_964422305.1 uncultured Reyranella sp.
GGTCGAGAAGCCGGTGCCCGAGGCTTTGAGGCCGAGGCCGGCGAAGCTCTCGAAGACGATGCGGGCGAGATTGTTCCAGTGGGAGATGATGTAGGCGAAGACGCCGACGAACAGGGTCTTCTTGACGAGGCGGGCGATGATGTCGTCATCGGCGCCCCAGCTCCAGAACAGCGCGGCCAGCGTCACGTCGATGACGATCAGCGTGGTCGCGATGAACGCGACCTCGGATCCAAGCAGACCGAACCCGCTGTCGATGTAGCGGGTGAAGACCTCGAGGAAATGGTCGATGACG
>CAYRBQ010000866.1:302-1691 GCA_964422305.1 uncultured Reyranella sp.
GGTCCCGCCCATGATGCCTATCGCGTCTCTGAAGGTGATGCCGACGGCGGGACGGCGGGCGATGAGCCGGGTGCGAGAAAGCGCTCGCGGTTGTCCGCCCAGGCGCGCAGGCAGGCGGGATCGCGCATCGCCGCCTCGCCGAGGCGCTGACAGCGCCTCAATTCGTCGCGGAGCGGATCGGCCGAGGATGTCCCGGCCGGTCTCTCAGACCGGGCGGGCGGCTCTTCCTCCTTGCGGGTCAGCTCGATCGCCGTCGCGGTGATCGCCACCGCGACGAACACGATGGCGCCGAGGCGGGCCAGCATCTTGCCGTCCATGACACGATCCTCTTGCTGGGCCTCAATTGCCGTTCTGGAACATGCGGGCATTGCCGGGCTGGTAGCCGACGCCCGGCGTCAGGAACCGCCGGCGCTGCTCGCGGCCCTGTTCGGCGGCTGCGGCACGCTCGGCTTCGGAGAGCGCCTGCGCCCGGCCGTTGGCGGCGACCACCGCGGTCAGGTCGGCGAGCTGCTGCGCCTGGAGAGCCAGAAGCTGGTTGCCGGCCTGAGTTGCCTGCAGCGCGCCGGCAGCATTCTGGCTCTGGCCGACGAGCGCCGACATCTGCGCGCGGTTGGTGTCGATATTGCCGACGACGCCCGCCTGGACGCGCATCGCGTCCTGAAGCCCGGCGACAGTATTCTGCCAGCGCTCGCGCGCCTGGGTGACGAGTTGCTGGTCCGAAGCCGTGAGCGAGGCTTTGCCGTAGGTCGATTGGAACGCCTGGTCGATCTGATGGACGTCGAAGGCGATGTTCTGCGCCTGATTCAGGAGCTGCTGCGTGCGCTGCACCGATTGCTGGAGCTGCTGGAGCGACGAGTAAGGCAGGCTGGCAAGGTTGCGCGCCTGGTTGATCAGCATCTGCGCTTCGTTCTGAAGCGAGGTGATCTGGTTGTTGATCTGCTCCAGCGCCCGTGCCGCCTGCAGCACGTTCTGCGCATAGTTGGTCGGGTCGTAGACGATCCAGGCGGCGGCCGCCGGCTGCACGAACAGGGGAGAGACGGCGAGAGGCAGTGCAAAGATGGTCGCGGCGAAAAGTGCCGCGCGGGAACGACGGATAATCATGGCTTGATCTCCAGGTTGGTGAGGTCGGGAATAAGGTCGGCCGCCCAGGCGACGCCGCGGTGGTGCAGCCATGCGGCAAGGAAGCCGTCGCGGCCGTGGCTCTCGAGGATGCGCGCGATGGCGGCCTGGTCGGTCTTGGATGACGCGGCGCAGAGTGCCAAGCCGACCTCGCTCAGGCCCAGCTCGAAGAGCCGGTTGCCGCGCCGCGACTGGCAGTAATAGTCGCGCTTCGGCATGGCGCGGGTGAGGATCTCGATCTGCCGGTCGTTGAGGCCGAAGCGGCGATAG
>CAYRBQ010000867.1:0-1689 GCA_964422305.1 uncultured Reyranella sp.
GCTGGCCGAGGCGCTGGTATCGCCAGCCGTCCATGCCGATGAACGCCGCGTCCATGCACTGTTCTCGCAATTGCGCCGCACATCGCCGGTTCATTGGACCCAGCCCGCCGACTATCGCCCGTTCTGGGCGCTGACGCGCCATGCCGACATCATGGAGGTGTCGCGCAGGAACGACGTCTTCATCAACAGCCGCCGGCTCAACCTGATGACCCGCGCCCAGGAGACGGCGGCCAAGCGAGCCGTCGGCAAGTTCGCGCGCATGTATCGAACGGTCGCTCACATGGACAATCCCGACCACCGCGAGTACCGCCGCGTGACCGCCGAGTGGTTCATGGGACCGGGCGTGCGCAAGTTCGAGACCGCCGTCGCCGCGCTGGCCGAAGAATCGCTCGACCACATCGCGACGTTCGGCGGCGAGCCATTCGACTACGCACGCGAGGTCGCGAACCTCTTCCCGCTCAGGGTGATCATGTCGATCCTGGGCGTGCCGCGCGAGGACCAGCCGCTGATGCTGCGGCTGACCCAGGAGTTCTTCGGCGCCGACGACGCCGACCTCAGCCGCAACGGCGCCGAGAACGGCCAGCATTTCGACCTGCTGGCACAGTTCTTCGACTACTTCACGGCCATGGCCGAGGATCGCCGCAAGGCGCCGCGTGACGACCTTGCCACCGTGATCGCCCACGGTCGGCCCTACGACGGGCCGATGGGCGACCTCGAGACTGCCTCCTACTACGCCGTGATCGCCACCGCCGGGCACGACACGACGGCCGCCGTGACGGCGGGCGGCCTGCTCGCCCTCCTCGAGAACCCCGACCAATGGCGAAAGCTCCGGTCCGATCCGGACAAGACCAAGGGCGCCGTCGAGGAGATGCTGCGCTGGGTGTCGCCGGTCAAACACTTCCTCCGGACCGCGCGCGAGGATTATCGGCTGGGCGACACGACCATCGCCGCCGGCGACGGTGTCGCCCTGTTCTATCCCTCGGCCAATCGCGACGAGAGGATCTTCCCCGACCCATTCCGCTTCGATATCGATCGCAGCCCGAACAAGCATCTGGCTTTCGGTTTCGGCGGCCACATGTGCCTCGGCCTGTCGCTGGCCCGTCTCGAGCTCACGACCTTCTACCGCGCGTTCGCGCGCCGGATCGACAGCATCGAGCCGGCCGGCGACGTCCAGCGCATCCATGCCAACCTCGTCGGCGGCTTCAAGGCGCTGCCGGTGCGGCTTGGCCTCTCGAGCTGATCCGGAAAGGACGACATGCCGATAGCGACGAACGAATTCGCCATGGGCGAGATGCTGGCGGTGCTCCTGTCCCGCGACATGGCGGACGGCGAGAAGGCCATCGTCGGCACCAACTCCGACATCCAGGTCGCCGCCTGCAACCTCGCGCGCCAGCGCCAGGCGCCGCATCTGTGGTGGGTCTCGGGCCCCGGCGGCATGACCAATCCGACCGAGGGCATCGTCCGCCCCGCCGCCGACGCCGAGAACATCGCCGTCGCCGAGGCGGTGATGGACCTGCCGCAGATGATCGACTTCATCGACTGGCAGGTTCACTTCTTCGACTTCGCCATCCTCGGCGCGCTGCAGACAGACCGATTCGGCAACATCAACACCGTCTGCGTGGGCGATCACGCAAAGCCCCGCCTGCGCGGCCCCGGCACGGTGGGCATCAGCGCGCTCACCGGCCTGTC
>CAYRBQ010000868.1:0-1689 GCA_964422305.1 uncultured Reyranella sp.
AAGGACCTCATCGCCAGTTGCCATGGGTGAACGTCGCTACTGGGTCTACATCATGACCAGCAGTTCACTCAGCGCGATGTACATCGGCGTCACCAACGACCTCGGGCGACGTGTGTTGGAGCACCGGCTCGGCAAGGGTAGCGAGTTTGTCAGGAAGTATCGGGTAACCCGGCTGGTCTATGCCGAAGAGTATGAGAACCCGACCGAGGCGATTGCGCGCGAGAAGCAGCTCAAGGGCTGGAACGGATACGCAAGAACGAGCTGGTGCGGGCGGCCAATCCCGGTTGGCATGACATGATGCCCGAAGGCTGATTGGGTCTGCCGCCTTGCCGTCGGAAACGGCATGAGGTCCTTCGCTTCGCTCAGGACGACAGGAAGTCCTCGGGCATTTCCTCGAGCCACCTCACTCGATCTTTACGCCGGCATCCTGAATGATCTTGCGCCACTTGGTGTTCTCGATGGCGATGTAGGCCTCGAACTCCTGGCGCGATTCCTTGGCCGGCACGAAGGACAGCTCCTTCATCTTCTCGAGCACGGCCGGGTCCTTGAGGATCCGCATCACTTCGGCGCTGATCTTGTCCAAGATCGGTTCAGGCGTCTTCGCGGGCGCCGAGAGGCCGATCCAGCCCACGGCCACCACACCCTGTATGCCCTGCTCGGCGACTGTCGGGAGGTCGGGCAGGAAGGGCGAGCGGCGCTCGTCGGCGATGCCGATCGCCTTGACCTTGCCGGCGCGCACCGGGCCGACGGCGCCCGGGATCGCGTCGGACAGGAGCTGGATGTCGCCGCTCTGAAGCGCCATCTGGGCGTCGGCGTTGCCCTTGAAGGGCACGTGCGTGAGCTTGATGCCGGCCGCGCTCTTCAGCATCTCGACGGCGAGATGGCTCGCCGAGCCGTTGCCCGAGGAGCCGTAGTTGAGATCGGCGCCGGCCTTCGCCCTGGCGACGAGATCCGACACCGACGTAATGCCGCTCTTGAGGCTGGTCATCAGAACCTGTGGCGTCAGCCCGATATTGGCGATCGGCGCGAAGTCCTTCCGCGGGTCGTAGGGCAACTTCGGATAGAGCGCCGGGCTGATGCCGTGCGTGGAGATCGTCACCATCAGGAGCGTGTAGCCGTCGGGCGGCGACTTGGCCGCGACATCGGCGCCGATCTGGCCGCCGGCGCCGGGACGGTTCTCCGCGATCACCTGCTGGCCCAGCGCCTTGGTGAGCTGCTCGCCCATCAGCCGCGCCAGGATGTCGGTCGCCTGTCCGGCGGGGAAAGGCACGATGATGCGGATCGGCTTGGTGGGCCATGACTGGGCGGATGCCGGCAAGGCCAGGAGAGCGGGGCAAGCGAGCAGGAAACGTCGGCTCAGCATGGAAACCTCATGGTCATGTGGACCGCGCGCATCTTGCGCGCTCATGATCATGAGCGAGCGGGACGCTCGCGGTCCGGAAGACTCCTACGCCGCCTTCTTCTTGTTCTGCTGGCTGGGATGGTCGCCGGCGATCTTGAGGAAATTCTCGAGGATCTTGTGGCCGTGCTCCGAGGCGATGCTCTCGGGATGGAACTGCACGCCGTGGATCGGCAGCGACTTGTGGCGCAGCCCCATGATGATCTCGCCGGTCTCGGCCGTGACCTCGAGGTCCTTCGGGAAATCCTTCCGGTCGACGATCAGCGAATGGTAGCGGGTGGCCTGGAACG
>CAYRBQ010000869.1:0-1682 GCA_964422305.1 uncultured Reyranella sp.
GCTCGCCGCGCTCTGCCGCCAGTTCGAGCAGGCGGGCGTCGGTGCGCGCAAGCTCGAGATCGCGCTCTATCGCGTCGACGGCTCGGTCGACCGCACCGCCATCGGCACCAGCCGGCCCAACCGCGACAACCCGAAGCTGATGAAGCTCTTCGAGGAGAAGCTCGGCGAGCTCGATCCCGGCTTCGGCGTCGAGTTGATGATCCTCGCCGCGCCGGAGGTCGAGGCCTGGAGCGGCACGCAGGATGCGCTGCCCGACCAGGATGCGCCCGCCGTGCCGGCCGGCGCCGACGGCACGATCGATCTCGCCGACCGGCTGGCGCTGCGGCTGGGTGCGGAGAGCGTCGTGCGCCTGCTGCCGCGCGACAGCCACCTGCCCGAGCGCGTGGCTGTCAGCGCGCCCGTCTCGTCGAAGCCCGCGGCCGGCGGCGCCTGGAAGCGCCTCGCCGGCATGAAGGGCGCGCGGCCGACGCGGCTGCTGCAGCGGCCCGAGCCGGTCGAGGTCACCGCCTTCGTGCCCGACGACCCGCCCTCGGTCTTCCACTGGCGCCGCCACGCGCACCGCATCGTGCGCGCCGACGGGCCGGAGCGGATCGCCGACGAATGGTGGCGGCCCCGGCCCGACGGCAGCCGGCCGCCGGCCAACGACGTGCCGCCGGTGCGCGACTACTACCGTGTCGAGGACGACGACGGTGGCCGCTTCTGGCTGTTCCGCGACGGGCCCTACCGGCTCGCCGCCAACGGCCAGCCGACCGCCCGCTGGTACCTTCACGGCTTCTGCGCCTGACGGAACGAGGGGGGAGAGACGATGAAGAAGTATCGCAACACGCTCACCATCCGCGGCCTCGACGATGCCGTCATCGAGCGCCTGAAGGCGCGCGCCCGCACCAGGGGCCGCTCGCTCGAGGCCGACCTGCGCGACCTGCTGGTGCTCACCTCGCGCCAGCCGCTGGTGCTCGATGCGCTCGCCGAGGCCGACCGCATCGCCGCCATGACGCCGCTCGACGTGCCGCAGACCGACAGCGGCCGGCTCGCCTGCGCCGGAGGTGCGCCATGATCGTCGTGGTCGAGCCCGGCGTCGCCATCAAGTGGTTCGTCGAGGAGCCGCTGCGCCCGCAGGCGCGCGCGCTGCTGGTCGACAAGCACGAGCTGATCGCCCCCGACATCCTGATCGCGGGTGTGGCCGAGCTCGCCTGGAAGAAGGCGACGCGCGGCGAGATCACGGCCGAGCAGGCCGAGCCCATCGTGCGCAACATCGCGCTCCCCTCCTTCATCTCGGCCTTCGTCGACTCGCCCCGCCTGCGCAATCGTGCGCTGGCGATCGCCCTGCAATGCGGCCGGCCGGTGCACGACTGCTTCTACGCCGCCTGCGCCGAGGCCGCGTCGGCCCCGCTGGTCAGCACCGACGAGACCTTCCTGCAGGTCCTCAAGGTCGAGGGCATCGACCTGCGCGGCATCCCGCTTGCCCGCGTGCACGAGCTCGCCGAGATGTAGGTCGTCATGGACTACGCCGAGCTCCAGGTCACGACCAACTACAGCTTCCTGCGCAGCGGCTCGCATCCGGCCGAGCTGGTAGAGCGGGCGATCGAGCTCGGCCACACCGCCATCGGCATCGCCGACCGCAACACGCTGGCCGGCGTCGTCCGCGCCTTCGCGGCGACGCGCGACGCGAAGGACAAGAAGGT
>CAYRBQ010000870.1:0-1677 GCA_964422305.1 uncultured Reyranella sp.
TCTCGGCGATGACGCCCTCCAGCCATTCGGCCAGCTCGCTCTCGTGCAGGGCGGTCCATTGATCCTCGCCGTAGGCTTCCACGAGGAGCGAGTTCGTGTAGCGGTAGTCGGCCTGGGTGCTGGCTTCCAGCTTCTGGAAGTGCCTGCTGGCCTCGTAGTCCTGCACGATCCGCCCGACCGTCCCCGGAGGCCACAATCTGTCGGTGGCCCTCTGGCGGGCTCCTGTGGGCCCCCTGGAGCCCTTCTGCGGGCCATCCTGAATGGTGGCCGGACCATGGGCCGGGATCACGATGCGGTCCGGCCCGTGGCCCTCCAGTCCGGCCAGCCAGCCGTCATAGAGCTGGGCGAAGGGCTCGCAGGCGCGGGCGGCCTGGGCGGGATCGCGGATCGCCGCGCCCGTCGCGTCGCGCAGCGGCACGGTGCCGGGCCAGCCCTTCGCCTTGTCCTCGGTCCGCGGCTGGAAGTAGAAGCGGCGCGAGCCGTCGTCGTTCTTCCGGCTGGTGAGCCAGCGGGCGGTGATCTTCACGGGCTTGCGCCTCCGGTCCGGTCGATGCTCCGGGGTGGAGTATGCGCGGACCGGCGGTGGGAGGTCGATGGGCAAGAGGGTCATCCCTGCCTGTCCTAGTCGAGTCCGGTTTCCGGCTTGGCGTCGCGCACGCTGCGGGCCATTTCCTCGAAGGCCTTGGCGAGCGCCTCGCGGCGTTCGGTGGACTTCGGCAGCCAGAACGTGACCGCGCTTCGGTCGTCATCCTTTGGCGGATGATGCAGCCGCGCCGAGCTGTGAAGCATCAACTGGACGGCGCTGTAGGTGAGCCCGGTGTTCGATACCTTTTCGACGGTGTTCACCTCGTCGGTGAGTTCTTGGCTGTAGACATTGATACGCATGGCGTTGCTCCTCTCAGTTGGTGCGGAAGGCGGCATAGCCGCCGTTGCTGGCCCGCTCGAAGCGCGTGCCGGTGCCGCGCTTGTCGAGGACGACGTTGAGGTCGGCGAAGGCGCGTTCAACGGCCGCGCGGTCGTCGATGCGCAGCTCGGTCAGGTCGATCAGCCGGCCGAAGAGCGCGGCCATGCCGATGTATTGGATCAACAGCCGGTACTCGCCGATCTGCTTGTCTGCTGTCTCCGCCATCTATCCCTCCGTAGTGGTGGCGTGGGTGTCGTCGGGCAGGCCCGCCACGGCGCGGCGGTACTGCAGGAACATGAGGAGCGCGGCGGTGAGCGTCGCGGCGGGCTGCAGGCCGTGCACGAAGTCGCCCGTCATGGCGAAGCGGGCGGACCAGAGGACAACGGACGGGTTGTCCTCGGGGATGCGCTGGCCGAACAGCTCGAACGGCTCGGGCGCGATCTGATAGACCGCCTGGAGATCGTCGAGGATCTGAGGGGCGGGCACGAATTCGCGGTCGCCCGGCATGCGGGCCTGGATGGGCATGCCCATGCGGAGCGGGCTCACGTCGTAGCCCAGCCACAGCAGGATGCGCGGCAGGAGCGTGGCCCGCTGCGTCTCGTCGCCGGTGTAGTCGCGGCACTGGCGGGCGAGGCGTCGCGCGTGGCTGGCGCGCTTGTCGGCGCGGACCGTCACGACCGCCACCCGATGTATTCGGCGGCGGCGAGGCAGCCGACACCGAAGAGGATCATGAGGCCGCCGAGGTTGCGGGCGATGTGCCAGCGGACGCGGCG
>CAYRBQ010000871.1:0-1675 GCA_964422305.1 uncultured Reyranella sp.
TGGCATGACCAGCCACGCCGCCGTGGTGGCGCGCGGCATGGGCAAGCTCTGCGTCGCGGGCGCGGGCGACGTACGCATCGACGGCAAGGCCGGCACGCTTTCGGTGCGCGGTACGGTGGTCAAGGCCGGTGAGCACATCACGCTCGACGGCGGCACCGGCGAGATCATGCTGGGTGTCGTGCCGACCGTTCAGCCCGAGCTGAGCGGCGACTTCGCCGAGCTGATGGCCTGGGCCGACGAGTTCCGCACGCTCGGCATCCGCACCAACGCCGAGACCCCGACCGATGCGGCGCAGGCCCGCAAGTTCGGTGCCGAGGGCATCGGCCTTTGCCGCACCGAGCACATGTTCTTCGAGGGCGACCGCATCGTGGCCGTCCGCCAGATGATCCTGGCCGACGACGAGAAGAGCCGCCGCGCGGCGCTGGCCAAGATCCAGCCGATGCAGCGCCAGGACTTCGTCGAGCTGTTCGAGATCATGGCCGGTCTGCCGGTCACGATCCGGCTGCTCGACCCGCCGCTGCACGAATTCCTGCCCAAGACGCAGGCCGATATGGACGTGGTCGCAAAGGATCTCGGCGTCGAGCCGAGCGAGATCGAGGCGCGTGCCCACAAGCTGCACGAGTTCAACCCGATGCTCGGCCATCGTGGCGTCCGCCTCGGCATCTCCTTCCCGGAGATCTACGAGATGCAGGCCCGCGCGATCTTCGAGGCGGTGGCCGAGGTCCAGAAGAAGGCCGGGAAGACCGTCGTGCCCGAGATCATGATTCCACTGGTGGCGACCAGGAAGGAGCTCGACCTGATGAAGGCGGTGGTCGACCAGGTCGCCGAGGAAGTGAGTCAGATGACGGGCCAGAAGCTCGACTATCTGGTCGGAACCATGATCGAGCTGCCGCGCGCGGCGCTGCGCGCCGGCGACATCGCCCAGTCGGCCGAGTTCTTCTCCTTCGGCACCAACGATCTCACGCAGACGACCTTTGGGCTCAGCCGCGACGACTCCGCTTCGTTCCTGGAGAAGTACCAGCAGCGCGGCATCCTGGAGCACGACCCGTTCGCCTCACTCGACACGGAGGGCGTGGGCGAACTGATCGAGATCGCTTCGGAGCGCGGCCGCAAGGTGCGCAACGGGCTGAAGCTTGGCATCTGCGGCGAGCATGGCGGCGATCCGGCCTCGGTCTTCTTCTGCCACAAGGCCGGTCTCGATTATGTCTCCTGCTCGCCGTACCGCGTGCCGATCGCGCGGCTCGCGGCGGCGCAGGCGGCCCTGGGCGGCGCCCTCAAGACCGAATGACGCTGGCAGCGCTCCGCAAAGAGGGCAAGCGGGCGCTGGCCGACGCGCTGGCAGGACTGGAGCGCGATCCCCACGGCGAGACGGCACAGGCGCTGCTGGACGAGGCATGGCGCGATCCGCGTGCCCATGTGCTGGGCATCACCGGGCCGCCCGGCGTCGGCAAATCCTCCCTGTGCGCGGCGCTGGTCTCGGCCTGGCGCAAGTCCGGCAAGACGGTCGGCGTGATCGCCGTGGACCCGTCATCGCGTACGAGCGGCGGCGCGCTGCTCGGCGACCGGGTGCGCATCGTCCACGACAGCACCGACGAGGGCAGCTTCGTCCGTTCCATGGCGGCCCGCGACCGTCTGGGAGGGCTGGCCGACCAGACGCTCGCCGCCATGGTGCTGA
>CAYRBQ010000872.1:0-1673 GCA_964422305.1 uncultured Reyranella sp.
CTGGATGGCCATCCTGCCCTACATCGACAAGCACTGGCGCAACTTCTTCGAGATCGTGGGCCGCTCGGAGGTGCTGAAGGACCCGCGCTACTCCACGCTCAATGCGCGTTCGCTGCACATCAACGACATGTACGCCATGGTCGAGGCCCTGGCGCCGACCCGGACCACCGCCGAATGGGTGAAGCTCCTCGACCAGGGTCAGATCCCCAACGCGCCCGTCTCCCGGCCGGCCGACCTGTTCGAGGACCCGCACCTCGTCTGGCGCCAGCTCTTCAAGAAATACCCGCACCCCAGCGAGGGCGAGATCATGATGGTCGAGCCGCCGATGCGCATGAGCCGGACGCCGCCCGCTATCCGCACCATGGCGCCGCTGCAAGGCGCCGATTCGCGGGCGGTTCTCGCAGAGGCCGGGGTAAGCGACGCCGAGATCGCGGCCCTCGCGAAGTCGGGCGCCCTCATCGAGCCCTGAGAGGGCCGAGCCCTAGCTTCCGACTGCCAGCTCAGCCGCGGCGAGGTCTTCGAGCGCCGCGCCGACCGACTTGAAGAGGGTGATGCTGGTGGCGTCGCCGGGCAGCCGGCCGGTCTGCTGGCCGCGCGCCAGCTCGAACAGGTCGGCGATCACATCGTCCTCGTCGATCGTGCCGTTGGCCAGCGGCTGGACGATGTCGCCCGCCTCCTTGAGCGCCCCGGCGCGCGTGTCGACGTAGACGCGGGCGCGCCACACCGCCTTGTCGTCGCTCTCACGCATCTGCGGCGTGTAGGCGCCCACCAGGTCGAGATGCTGGCCCTCGCGCATCCACGCACCCTCGACCAGCGGTTCCTTGGAGAGCGTTGCGCAAGAAATGATATCGACCTCGGCCACGGCCGCCTTGCGATCGGCCACGGCGCGCACCGTCACCGGCCGGCCCAGCGCCCTGGGCAACGACGCCGAAAGCGCCGCCGCGAGCTTCTCGGCCTGCGCCGGCGTCCGGCCCCAGATCGCGACCTCGCGGATCGGCCGGACCTTGGCATGGACACGGATCAATTCGGGCGCCAGGGCGCCGGTGCCGATCATCAGGAGGCGCGAGGCGTCGGCGCGAGAGAGATAACGCGAGGCCAGACCTGAGGCGCAGGCGGTGCGCCGCTTGGTCAGCATCGTGCCATCGAGCAGCGCCAGGGTGGCGCCGGTGCTGCCGTCGAGCAGCAGGTACTGGCCGTAGATCGAGGGCAGCGAGCGCTTGCCGTTGTCCGGAAACACGGTCACGACCTTGACCCCGATCCGGCCGGACGGCCCCTTCGTCCACGCCGGCATCAGCAGCAGCATGGCATCGGCCGAGCGCGGGCCGAGCGGCTCCCTGATGGGATGGTGGTGCCGCGTCGGCATCTCGCAGCCGGCACGGAACAGCGCATCGAGCCGGTCGATGAGCGCCAGGTCGTTTAGGGCGGCGTCGACTTCGGCCGCCGAGAGGATCTTCACGAGAAGGGACCGCGCGTGGTCGTTGGCGAGCCGAGTTCCGGCGCCACCAGCGCGCTCTGCCGCTCGATGGCGCGTTGGTCGCGCGACATCGGCGCAGACCTGCTCGTCACGGGCCCGTCGGCGGCCTGGGCCGCGCGCAACCGCGCCAGCTCGCGCTCCAGCCGCGCCACCTCGCCGCCGGCATCGCGGGCGCGGCGGCGATGGTGACGGCCGACCC
>CAYRBQ010000873.1:0-1672 GCA_964422305.1 uncultured Reyranella sp.
TCATGCGCGAGGGCCTCGCGGCGATGAAGAAGGCGCTGCCCGACTGCCGGCCGGTACCATTCGGCCATGTCGGCGACGGCAACCTCCACTTCAACTGCCAATCGCCGCCCGGCTGGGACAAGGCGCGCTTCTCCGCCTACGGCGAGGCGATCAGCGGCGCGGTCTACGACCTCGTGACGGGCTACGGAGGCTCGATCTCGGCGGAGCACGGCATCGGCCGCCTCAAGGTCGAGGATCTCGAACATTACCGCAGCAAGGTCGAGCTCGACACGATGCGCACGCTGAAGCGTGCGTTGGATCCGGACAACCTGATGAATCCGGGGAAAGTCGTCCGCGTCTAGGACGCGTCTGGCGCCTCGTCCTTCACGCGCCTGTAGCGGAAATCGCAGTGGCCGGCACCCTGCATGAGGGTCTGCGTGCGCGTGAGCTTTATGTCCAGTCCGAAGCCTTCCGCCGTCGCAAAGTCGGACGTGCAGACCAGCAAGAAGCCGAGCTCCGGTTCGCCCAGCTCCTTGTAGAACTGGGCGTACTTGCAGGCCGTGACGTCCATGTCGAACGCGTCGGGCGACTGCCGCAGCACCTCGTACTTCAACGCATCGTCCCGGCCGTAGGTCCGGAACGCCGACGCTACATTCTTGCCGAGATCCGGCTCGTTCCTGGCGAGCCAGAATGCCTCGCCGTACTGGCGATAGACGTCGCCCAACGCCTTGCGGACGATGCCGTTCGCCTTCTCCTCGCCCAGCTCGGCCTGTAGCGCCTTGACCAGCGGCACCAGTACCTGGGCCTGGATCCTGGCCTGCTCAATGACGGAAACGCTCACGGTTCGACCTCTAGTTTCGCGGCGTGCGGTCGTTCTGGCGATCGACGATCTCGTACTGCACGTCGATCACCTTGCGCTCCTGCCTTACCGGCGAATCGGGCGGCGGCCCCCGGCGGAACAGGCTCAATATCCAATTCTTGGCCTTGAAGCCCAGCAGCAGGACCAGCGCCACGGCGGCGACGCCCGCGATCACGGCGAAGCCCAGCACCGCCAGCACGACGAATATGATGAGCGCCAGGATCGCCTGGATCCAGACGCGCGCCGGCAGGCGAGAGAGAATCTCGAAGAAGCGGGCGCGGTCGTTGTTCATGACGACCAGCGCTTCTCGAAGTCCCAGACTTCGGAGAAGCCCATCAACTCGTGCATGCCGCGATACTGCGGCACCTCGACGCCGTTGCTGGTGCCCCTGTCCTTGAGGTACTCCCAGGCGAGCCGCATCGCCTCCGCGGCGACGCTGAAGCCCAGGCCCGGATAGATCGCGAGGTCGAAGCCCCACTTCTTCAGGCGATCGACCTCGACGCGCGGCGTCTTGCCGAACTCGACCATGTTGGCGAGCAGCGGCTTGCTCACCTCCCTGCCGATGCGCTCGAGCTCGGCCTCGCTCTCGGGGGATTCGACGAAGATCACGTCCGCGCCGGCCTCCTCGTAAAGGCGGGCACGACGCAGCGCCTCGTCGAGCCCGTATGCGGTGCGTGCGTCGGTGCGCGCCACGATCAGCGTCTCGGCGTGATGGCGCGCCTCCGCCGCGACCTTGATCTTGAGCACCATCTCCTCGGCCGGGACGACGCGGCGGCCTGGCGTATGGCCGCACTTCTTGGGCATCTCCTGGTCCTCGATCTGGATGGCGGCGAC
>CAYRBQ010000874.1:0-1665 GCA_964422305.1 uncultured Reyranella sp.
GTTCCTGCTGCAGGGCGGCGACTGCGCCGAGAGCTTCGCCGACTTCACGGCCAACAATATCCGCGACACCTTCCGCGTGCTGCTGCAGATGGCCGTCGTGCTGACCTACGGCGCCGGCGTGCCGGTGGTGAAGGTCGGCCGCATGGCTGGCCAGTTCGCCAAGCCGCGCTCGTCGAATGTCGAGAAGGTCGGCGGCGTCGAGCTGCCGTCCTACCGCGGCGACAACGTCAACGGCTTCGAGTTCACGCCGGAAGCGCGCATTCCCGATCCGGAGCGCATGGTGCAGGCCTACAACCAGTCGGCCGCGACGCTCAACCTGCTGCGCGCTTTCGCCCAGGGCGGCTATGCCGACCTGCACGAGGTCAACCGCTGGAACCTCGACTTCGTTCGCACCTCGCCGGCCTCGGCCAAGTACGAGGACCTCGCCGCACGCCTCGACGAGACGCTGAACTTCATGGCCGCCTGCGGCCTCACCTCGGCCACCACGCCGCAGATCGCCGAGACCGACTTCTTCACCAGCCACGAGGCGCTGCTCCTGCAGTACGAGGAGGCGCTGACCCGCGTCGATTCGACTTCGGGCGACTGGTACGACTGCTCGGCCCACATGCTGTGGATCGGCGACCGCACGCGTCAGCCCGACGGCGCCCACGTCGAGTTCCTGCGCGGCGTGCGCAACCCGATCGGCTTCAAGTGCGGCCCCTCGCTCTCGGTCGACGACACGCTGAAGCTGATCGACACGCTCAACCCGGCCAACGAGGCCGGCCGCATCGTTCTGATCGTCCGCATGGGCGCCGACAAGGTCGCCGAGAAGCTGCCGCCGCTCGTGCGCGCGGTGAAGCGCGCCGGCAAGTCGGTCGTCTGGTCATGCGATCCGATGCACGGCAACACCGAGACGGCGTCGAACGGCAAGAAGACGCGCCACTTCGACAACATCCTGCGCGAGGTGAAGGAGTTCTTCGCCGTGCACCGTGCCGAGGGCACGCATCCGGGCGGCGTCCATTTCGAGATGACCGGCCAGGAGGTCACGGAGTGCATCGGCGGATCGACCGAGATCACCGTCGACAATCTCAACGAGCGCTACGAAACGCTGGTCGACCCCAGGCTCAACGCCAGCCAGGCCCTGGAACTCGCCTTCCTGCTCGCGGAGCAGCTCAAGACGGAGCGTCTTTCAGTGGCGCGGGCACGCCCGGCGGTCTGAGCATGACCATGAGGCGAACCTCCGGTTCGCTCATCGTCAAGCCAACAGGGAGCCAGGGGGAGAGCCGATGACGCATCCGTTGAACGGCGAGATCGAGCGGTACACCGATCACTACTTCAATCGCACGAAGCAGGTGATCGGCCGATTCGGCGACGCCCGCGTGACCTACGCGATCTTCATGCGCCGTCCGGTGGTGTTCGCGCCGCGGCTGGCGCTGGAGTGGCTGGAGGCGACCGGCCGCGACCGCAACACCAGGGCCGATGTCGACTTGCGCTACGCCGAGGGCAAATGGGTCGGTGCCGGCGAGCCGATGATGTACATCACGGGCTCCTTCTTCCATCTCGTCGATCTCGAGACGATCTTCCTGCAGAAGCTGGGGCCGGCCTGCGTGGCCGCTTACAACGCCTGGACCATGTGCGCCGACATGCCGAAGTCGGCCTTCCTCGCCATGGACGCGCGCCACTGTG
>CAYRBQ010000875.1:0-1664 GCA_964422305.1 uncultured Reyranella sp.
CATCGAAGGCCTGATGAAGCGCAAGGACAAGATCGACGGCATCCTGGTCGAGACGACTGGGCTGGCCGATCCCGGCCCGGTGGCGCAGACCTTCTTCACCGACGACGATGTGAAGGCGCGGACCAAGCTCGACGCCATCGTGACGGTGATCGACGCCAAGCACTTCTTCGGCCAGCTCGAGCAGGGCAGCGAGGCCGAGCAGCAGGTGGCGTTCGCCGACGTGATCCTGCTGAACAAGACCGACCTCGTGAGCCCCGAGGAGCTCGAGAAGGTCGAGGCGAAGATCAAGGGCATCAACCGCTATGCCCGCATCTTCAGGACGCAGAAGAGCCAGATCGAGCTCGACGCGATCCTCGACAAGGGCGCGTTCGATCTCGCGCGCATCCTCGAGTTCGAGCCGGACTTCCTCCATGCCGGCCACAGCCACGATCACGGCGACGAGGTCGCGAGCCTGTCGATCAGCGCCGATCGGCCGGTCGATCCCGACAAGTTCCAGAAGTGGATGGGCGCGCTGCTGCAGATCAAGGGCCCCGACATCTTCCGCTCCAAGGGCATCCTCGCCATCGACGGCGCGCCGCGCCGCTACGTCTACCAGGGCGTCCACATGATGATGGACAGCGACTGGGGCACGCCGTGGAAGGACGGCGAGAAGCGCGCCAGCAAGCTCGTGTTCATCGGCCGCAACCTCGACGGCGAGAACCTCCAGCGCGGCTTCAACGACTGCCTGAAATAACGTGAAGCTCGATCTCGCCAACCCGGCCTGGCAGCAGACCTTGCCGCCGGCCCGCTCGCTGTCAGCCGATGCGCCGGCCGCCGCCTGCGCCTTCAACAAGGACGGCTCGCTCGTGGCCTTCGCGCTGGGCGACGGGCGTGTCCGCGTCCTGCCGGCCGACATCTCGGCCGCCGCGCCCGAAGCGGCCGCGCCGGTCCATGGCGGCGCCGTGCTGTCGCTGGCGCTCGATCCCACGGGCGACGGCTTCGTCAGCGGCGGCGACGACGGCCGCGTGCTGCGTCTCGGCGCCGACGGCAGCGCAACCGAACTCCTCAACCAGAAGGGCCGCTGGTTCGAGCATCTCGCGGTCCATCGCGCCACCGGCGCCCTCGCCGCCTCGGCGGGCAAGCAGGCCTGGGTCCTGAAGGGCGGCGAGACGCGCGAGCTCGGGCCCTATCCCAGCACCGTGGCCGGCCTCGACTTCAGCAAGGACGGCAGCCGCATCGCCGCCGCCCACTATGGCGGCGTTACGGTCGCGAGCCTCGGCCAGGTCACCCTGCCGCCGCGACTCTTCGCCTGGCGCGGCAGCCACGTCGCGCTGAAGTGGAGCACCGACGGCAAGTTCATCGCCACCGGCACGCAGGAGAACGACATCCATGTGTGGCGCGTGGCGCAGGCCACCGACATGCGCATGCAGGGCTATCCCGCCAAGGTGAAGTCGCTGGCGTGGACCGCCGACGCGCGCTTCCTCTACACCTCCTCGCAGCCGGTTTTCACGGCCTGGCCGTTCGCCGGCAAGGGACCGGAAGGCAAGCCGCCGCTGCAGTTCGGAGAAGAAGGCGCGGGCCTGATGACCGTGGTCGCCGCGCACCCGACGGCGGAGTTCGTGGTCGGCGGCTACGATTCGGGCGAGCTGCAGCTCGGCGACATCCGGACCAAGCGCTCCGTGGTG
>CAYRBQ010000876.1:0-1663 GCA_964422305.1 uncultured Reyranella sp.
ACCTCTATCACCTGGGCTTCATCAAGCGCGACTTCAGCTACATCGACGACATCGTAGCGGGCACGCTCGCGGTCCTCGACCAGCCGCCGCCGGCGCCGGCCCACCGCCTCGTCAATCTCGGCGCCTCGCGGAGCGAGGACATCGTCCACGTGATCTCGCTGTTCGAGAAGGCGCTGGGCCGCGCGGCCAAGGTCGAGCTGCGGCCCGGCGAGCCCGGCGACATGCAGGAGACCGCGGCCGACATCGGGGCCACCACGCGCGACTTCGGCTGGGCGCCCAAGGTCACGGTGGAAGAGGGCGTGCCGCTCTTCGTCGACTGGTTCAGAGCATACAATCGGTTGTGATGCCGGCCGCCGCTTGGCGCGCGGCTTGCGTCTCCCCATATCGGGGTCCTGCAGGAGTGGATTCATGAATGTCGTCCTGGGCGATCTGCCGACCTGGAACCTCTCGGACCTGTATTCCAGCCCGACCGGGACCGATCTCGACGCCGACCTGAAGCGGGCGGCGACGGAGGCCGACGCTTTCGCCAAGGACTACGAGGGCAAGATCGCGAGCCTGGGCGGCAAGGAGCTGGGCGGGGCGATCGCCCGCTTCGAGGCGCTGAGCGACCGCATGGGCCGCATCGGCTCCTATGCCTCCCTTTACTATGCGCAGGACCAGGCCGATCCCGAGCGCGGCCGCTTCTCGCAGAACGTGTCGGAGAAGCTGACCGACATCGGCTCGAAGCTCGTGTTCTTCCGGCTCGAGATCAACAAGCTCGAAGATGCCGCCCTCGCCGAGAAGCAGAAGGCACCGGAGCTCGCCAAGTACGCGCCGTGGCTGCGCGATCTCCGCGTCTGGCGGCCGCACCAGCTCTCCGACGAGATGGAGAAGGCCCTCCACGAGAAATACGTCGTGGGCCGCGCCGCCTGGTCGCGCCTGTTCGACGAGACGATCGCGCGGCTGCGCTATCCGTTCGGCAACGAGATGCTGAGCGAGCCGCAGATCCTCGACAAGCTGTCGAGCAAGGACCCGGCGGTGCGCAAGGAAGCCGCCAAGTCTTTCGGCAAGGTGCAGGGCGACAACATCGCGGTCTTCTCGCTGGTCACCAATACGCTCGCCAAGGACAAGGAGATCGAGGACCGCTGGCGCAAGTACGCGCGGCCGCAATCGTCGATGAACCTCGCCAACGTGGTCGAGGACGAGGTGGTCGACGCGCTCGTCAAGGCGGTGAAGGCGGCCTACCCGCGGCTCGCGCATCGTTACTACAAGCTCAAGGCCAAGTGGTTCGGCGTCGAGAAGATGCCCTACTGGGACCGCAACGCGCCGCTGCCCGAGCACGACGACCGCACGATCCCCTGGCCCGAGGCCGAGAAGATCGTGCTCGACGCCTATCACGCCTTCTCACCGGAGCTGGCCGATGTCGGCCGGAAGTTCTTCGGGACGGGCTGGATCGACGCGCCGGCGCGGCCGGGCAAGTCGCCGGGCGCGTTCGCGCATCCCACGGTGCCGTCGGCGCACCCGTACCTGCTGCTGAACTACCAGGGCAAGGTGCGGGACGTCATGACGCTGGCGCATGAGCTGGGCCACGGCGTGCACCAGGTGCTGGCGGCGCGGCAGGGCCCGTTGATGGCGGACACGCCGCTCACGCTCGCCGAGACCGCGTCGGTGTTCGGCGAGATGC
>CAYRBQ010000877.1:0-1663 GCA_964422305.1 uncultured Reyranella sp.
CCCCCGACCTTCGGTTTACAAAACCGCTGCACTACCGCTGTGCTAACCCGGCCCTCGGCAGTCCGCGAGACAATTACATCAGACCGCCGGACGTTGTCGCGCCCACTCGTAGGCCGCGACCGCGGCGGCGTTGGAGACATTGAGCGCGGCAAGGGCGGCGCTGGTCGGGATGGTGGTCAGCCGGTCGCACTTCTCCGAGGTGAGGCGTCGCAGGCCCTCGCCCTCGGCGCCGAGCACGATGCAGGTGCGGCCGCGCAGGTCGAGGTCGTTGATCCTGGCGTCACCGCGCTCGTCGAGCCCGTAGCGCCAGAAGCCCGCGTCCTTGAGCTGGTCGAGAGTGCGGGCGAGGTTGATGGCGCGCATCAGCGGCACGACCTCGAGCGCGCCGGAGGCGGCCTTGGCCAGCACGCCGGTGTCGGCCGGGGCATGGCGGTCGGTGACGATCACGCCGGCCGCGCCGAAGGCGGCGGCGGAGCGCAGGATGGCGCCGACATTGTGCGGGTCGGTGACCTGGTCGAGCGCCAGTATCAGCGCATGGTCGCCGCAGCGCGCCAGCAGGTCCTCGAGCGCCGGCTCCTCGAGCGGGGCGGCGAGCAGGGCGATGCCCTGATGCACGGACCCTGCCGGGAGTCGCTGGTTCAGGTCCTCGCGGGTGACGATGGCCACGTCCGTCTTGCCGATCTCCGCCGAAAGCCGGTCGGCCATCTCGCGGGTGGCGAACAGCCGTTCGATCCGGCGCTCCGGGTTGGCGAGCGCCGCCACGACGGCATGCCGGCCGTACAGCCAGATCGACTGGCCGCCGCCGCGGGACTGCCGGTGGGGCCGATTTGGACGGGGACGCATGGCGAGCCTTGTATTGTGCGGCGGCGATGCGGGCAAATCCGACGCTTCGGGGGATTTGGGCTTGACGTAACCCATTGGATTTGCGAGCAACGCGCGCCCGCAAAGGCGGGCTGAACGGGCTAAATCTCGCGCTGCGTACCGCAGGTTCGGAGGGGTGGCCGAGCGGTCAATGGCAGCAGACTGTAAATCTGCCGACTTCGCGTCTACGAAGGTTCGAATCCTTCCCCCTCCACCAACGGAACACAGTGTTGGGATTTTGCTCGGATCAGGAGTTGCGGGTGTAGCTCAATGGTAGAGCAGAAGCCTTCCAAGCTTATGACGAGGGTTCGATTCCCTTCACCCGCTCCAGTTTGAAGGCACGTAGGTCGTAGGCTGAAAGAATCAAAAGGGTCGTGACACCATGACGAAGGCGAAGTTTGAGCGGAACAAGCCGCACTGCAACATCGGGACGATCGGTCACGTTGATCACGGGAAGACGTCTCTGACGGCGGCGATCACGAAGATCCTTGCGAAGACGGGCGGTGCGACGTTCACGGCGTACGACCAGATCGACAAGGCGCCGGAGGAGCGCGAGCGCGGGATCACGATCTCGACGGCGCACGTTGAGTACGAGACGCAGAACCGGCACTACGCGCACGTCGACTGCCCTGGCCACGCCGACTACGTGAAGAACATGATCACGGGGGCGGCGCAGATGGACGGGGCGATCCTGGTTGTGTCGGCGGCGGACGGGCCGATGCCGCAGACGCGCGAGCACATCCTGCTGGCGCGCCAGGTCGGCGTTCCGGCGCTGGTTGTGTACATGAACAAGGTCGATATG
>CAYRBQ010000878.1:0-1654 GCA_964422305.1 uncultured Reyranella sp.
GCCGGGCATGGGGCAGCTCTTCATCCAGTCGGTGCAGTTCGCCGACATCCCCGTGATGGCGGCCTACCTCGTCATGGTCTCGTTCATCTTCGTCGCCATCAATTTCTTCGTCGACCTTCTCTATGCCGCAATCGACCCGCGGCTTCGGCTCGACCGCGCGCGGCTGGGAACGGCGGGCGGATGAGCACACCCGTACCCTCCTCACGCAACCTGCCGTGGGCGCTGATCGGCGCGGCCTGCCTCGGCTCCTTTGCCGCGACCTCGAGCGGCACGACCAGAGCGCCGTTCCTGATCGACATGGCACAGGATCTCGACGTCGCCATGCCCTTGGTCGCCAACCTCGTCTCTCTGACGGCGACGGCCTGGGGTTTCACCTCGGCGTTGGGCGGCTGGATGTCGGACGTGGTCGGACGGCGGCCGCTCCTGATCGGAGCGCCCTTCCTGCTGGCACTAACGCTCGCGGCACAGGCCGCGGCGGGCTCGTTCCTCTGGGTGGCGGTCTGGGCGACCCTGGGCGGCGGCTGCGCCGGCGCCTTCACCGGAGTGGTCTTCGCGGAAGTGTCGGGCCGCGTGCCCGATAGCCAGCGCGGGCGCGCCCTGGGCTGGGTCATGAGCGGCCAGTCGCTGACTCTGGTAGTGGGTGTGCCGATGGCCGCCGCCGTCGGCTCAGCGATCGGCTGGCGCGGATGGCTACTTTGCGTCGGCGTGCTTTCGCTCGCGGCCTGCGTCAGCCTGTTCTTCACGGTCGGCCGCGGTAGCGCCGGCCACACGCGGGGCGATGCCAAGCGCCCCTCGATGCGTGCCGCACTCTCGCGCCGCGTGCTCGGCCTGCTCGGCACCGGCGTCGCCGAGCGCATCTGCTACGGCCTCGCCGCGGTCTACTTCGCGACCTTCATGCAGATGACCTACGGCATGAGCCTGCTCGAGCTCGCCATCCCGCTCGCGGTGTTCGCCTTGGGCAATGTCGCGGGCACCGTGTTGGGCGGTCAGCTCGCCGACCGGCTGCGTGACCGCCTGCTCACCTTCGCGGTCGCCATGGCGCTGTCGGCCGCAGCCGCGCTCGTTCTCTTCCTCTGGCACCCCGGCCCGGTCGTCTCGGTCGCGGTGGGCTTCGTCTACGTGCTGCTGAATGCGATCGGGCGGCCCTCCTTCATGGCGGCCCTCGCCGCCGTTCCCGAGGACGTGCGCGGCACGGTCATGGGCCTGAACGGGACATCGGCAAGCGTCGGCTGGATCGGTGCGGCGGCTCTCGGCGCGGCGATGATCGGCTCGGTCGGCTTCGAGGGATTCGGTCCGCTGGCCGCAGCGCTTGCGCTGCTGGGTGCGCTGGGCGCCCTGATGAGCCGGAGGAGCAGCGCGACATGAGCGACCAGCGCGTGCTGGCCCGGATGCGCGACAGCGACATGTGGTGGAGCTTCCGCCGCTCGCCGCTGGTGGTGATCGCCTCGATCGTGACCCTGCTCTATTTCATCGGCGCAGTCTTCGCCCCCTGGGTCGCGCCCTACGATCCGTTCGACGTGAAGTCGCTCAACCTCATGGATGCGTTCACGCCACCCGCCTGGAGCGAAGGCGGCGATGCCAAGCATCTCTTGGGCACCGACAACCAGGGCCGCGACGTCTTCTCGGCCATCCTATACGGCAGCCGTGTCTCGCT
>CAYRBQ010000879.1:0-1645 GCA_964422305.1 uncultured Reyranella sp.
ACGCGGTCCCACTGCTCGTCGGTCATCTCCTCGACGAACGCACGGCCGCTGACGCCGGCATTGTTGAACAGGATGTCGATGGCTCCGAACTTTGCGAGTGCGGCGCCCACGACCTTCTTCGGCGCCTCCTCGCCCGTGATATCGGCGGCGAAGCTCGCGATGGCGTTGCTGTCGGCATGCGCCGTGGCGATCGCCGACTCCGGCCGGTCGACGGCCAGCACCTGCGCGCCCTCGTCGGCGAACAGCTTGGCCGAGGCGGCGCCGATGCCCGACGCCGCCCCCGTGACGATGGCGATCTTGCCGGCGAGCCTGCCCATGCGAGCCTCCCCCATGCCGGCCTCCGTCAGGCGTCGTCGATGATGACCTTGCCGGTCGCCTTGCGCGACAGCAGGGCGTTCATGGCCTCCGGCGCCTTCTCCAGCGGGAAACGCATCGAGATGTGCGGCTTCAGCTTGCCCTCGCCGTACCACTTCAGCATCTCGTCGAAGTTCTTGCGCGCCTCGGCCGGCTCGCGGCCGCGCCAGGCGCCGTAGAAGACGCCGCGGACGTCGCAGCTCTTCAGCAGCGCGAGGTTGGCCGGCAGCGAAGGGATGCGGCCCGCCGCGAAGCCCACCACGAGGAGGCGGCCGTACCAGGCGATGCAGCGCACCGACTCGTCGAACGCATCGCCGCCGACGGCGTCGTAGATGATGTCCGCACCCTGCCCGCCGGTCAGCTCCTTGACCTTGTCGCGCATCTTCTCCTTGGCGTAGTTCACGAACATCGTGGCGCCGTACTTCCTGCAGATATCCATCTTCTCGTCGGAGCCGACGGCGGCGATCACCTTGAGGCCCATCAGCGCGCCCAGCTCCACCGCCGTGAGGCCGACACCACCCGACGCGCCCGTCACGAGCAGCGTCTCGCCGGGCTTGTAGCTGCTGCGCTGCTTCAGCGCGTAGTACGAGGTGCCGTAGGTCATGGTGAACGCGGCGCCATCCTCGTAGCTCATGTTCTTGGGCATCGGCAGCAAGCTGCCCTGGTCGACGATCGCCTCGGTCGCGTAGCCGCCGTGGCCGATCATGCCGATCACGCGGTCGCCGACCTTGTAGCCGGTGACGCCCTCGCCCACTTCAGTGATGTCGCCCGCGATCTCGTGGCCGGGCGCGAAGGGGCGCGGCGGCTTGAACTGGTACTTGTCGGCGATGATCAGCGTGTCGGGAAAGTTGACGCCGGCCGCCTTCACCGCGACGCGCACCTGCCCCTTGCCGAGCCGCCCGGATGGCAGCTCCACCAGCTTCAGGCTCTCCGGTCCGCCCGGCGTTTCGCTCAGCATCGCGCGCATCGTTTCGCTCCCGTCATCGGCGTTTCGTCACGTGGTGGCATTGATACGATGACGCGCCGGGAGCGTCCATCCGTGCTAGAAGACCGGACTTCCGCGGGGAGAAAGATGGCAGGGCTCTATTACGAGGAATTCAGCGTCGGTCGCGTCTTCGAGCATGAATGGACACGCACCGTCACCGAGATGGACAACGTTCTCTTCTGCTCGCTCACCATGAACGTCCAGCCGCTGCACCTCGACGAGGAGTTCGCCTCCAAGACCGAGTTCGGCCGGCGCATCGTCAACAGCCTGTTCACGCTCGGGCTGATGATCGGCATTACGGTGAAC
>CAYRBQ010000880.1:0-1643 GCA_964422305.1 uncultured Reyranella sp.
CGGCCCGGACCGAGCGCAGGAAGGCGAAGGTCACCAGCACGACGAGGATCACGCCGATGGCCAGCGCGCTCTGCACCTCCCTGAGCGCGGCCCGGATCGTCGTGGTCCGGTCGCTCACCACCTGCAGGTCGACGTCGTTCGGCATCGCCGCCTGCAGCTCGGGCATCAGCTCCTTGATGCGGTCGACGGTCTCGATGATGTTGGCATTGGGCTGCTTGTAGATGATGACCAGCACCGAGCGCTTGCCGTTGGCCTGGCCTTCATTGCGGATGTTCTCCGTCGAATCGATGACCTCGGCGACCTCGGACAGCCGGACCGGGGCGCCGTTGCGCCAGGCGATGATGAGATCCCGATACTGCTCGGCCGTCGTCGCCTGGTCGTTGGCGTAGAGCTGGAAACGCCGCTCGCCGACCTCGATGGCGCCCTTGGGCGAGTTGGCGTTGGCCGCCGCGAGCGCGGCACGCACGCTCTCCAGTCCGATCCCGTACTTGGTGAGGGCCGTCGGATTGAGCTCGACCCGCACCGCCGGCAGCGAGCTGCCGCCCAGCGAGACCTGGCCGACGCCACTCACCTGGCTGATCTTCTGCTGCAGGATGTTGGAGGCCGCGTCGTAGAGCCGGCCCTGGCCGATGATGTCCGAGGTCAGCGCGATCACCATGATCGGCGCATCGGCGGGATTGATCTTGCGGTATTGCGGGTTGCTGCGCAGGTCGGCCGGCATGTCGGCGCGCGCGGCATTGATCGCGGCCTGCACGTCGCGCGCGGCGCCGTCGATGTCGCGCGACAGGTCGAACTGCAGCGTGATGCGCGAATTGCCGACCGTGCTCGACGAGGTGATCTCGGTGACGCCGGCGATCGCCCCCAACCTGCGTTCGAGCGGCGTGGTCACGCTGGTGGCGACCGTCTCCGGCGAGGCACCCGGCAGGTTTGCCGTCACCTGGATGGTCGGGAAATCGATCTTGGGCAGCGGCGACACCGGCAGGCCGACGAGCGCCACCAATCCGGCGAGGGCAAGCCCGATGGTCAGGAGCGTCGTGGCGACCGGCCGCGCGATGAAGGGAGCCGACAGATTCACGGACCGTCACCGCCCGGCGCGGCGCGGACCGGATGGAGTGGCACGTCGGGCGGCAGGCCGCGCAGCCGGCGGCCGAGACGATCGAAGGCGAGGTAGATCACCGGCGTCGTGAACAGCGTCAGGATCTGGCTGACGATCAGGCCGCCCACGATGGTGAGGCCGAGCGGCTGGCGCAGCTCCGAGCCGGTGCCGGTGCCCAGCATCAGCGGCAGGGCGCCGACCAGCGCCGCGACCGTCGTCATCAGGATCGGCCGGAAGCGCAGCAGGCAGGCCTGGTGGATCGCCTCGCGCGGCGTCTTGCCTTCGTTGCGCTCGGCATCGAGCGCGAAGTCGATCATCATGATCGCGTTCTTCTTCACGATGCCGATCAGCAGCACGATGCCGATGATGGCCACGACGCTGAGGTCGGTGCCGGCTATCATCAGGGCGAGCAGCGCGCCGATGCCGGCTGACGGCAGGGTCGACAGGATCGTGATCGGGTGGATGTAGCTCTCGTAGAGCACGCCGAGCACGATGTAGACGGTGACGATGGCCGCCAGGATGAGCAGAAGCTGGCTGCGGAGCGACT
>CAYRBQ010000881.1:0-1641 GCA_964422305.1 uncultured Reyranella sp.
GGTCGTTGCGCACCTTGCCGATATAGGCGCCCTTGCCGCCGAACGAGGCGACGCCCGCCATGGTGTTGCCGCAGGAGCCGCCGGAGATCTCCACGCCCGGGCCCATGTCGGCATAGAGCTTCTCGGCCCGCGCCTCGTCGATCAGCATCATGCTGCCCTTCACCAGACCGTGGCGGCCGAGGAAGCCGTCGTCGGCCCGGCTGATCACGTCGACGATGGCGTTGCCGATTCCCAGCACGTCGAAGGCGGCGGATGTCATGAACTCTCCCGAAACGTCAGAGTGAAACCAAGTGCATGCCGGGCTTTGTCTCTTCCAGCAAGGTGACGATGCCCGCGACCGTGAAGGGCACATCGTCGCGCAGGGACGCGCGGTCGATGTCGAGCGATCGCAGGCCCATTTCGCATACGATGAAGCGGCAGCCAAGCTCGACGCAGGCGCCGAGCAGGGTCTCGTAGTCGCCGACGCCGCGCTTGCGGTTCTCGGCGTCGCTCTCCCAATGCTCGAGCGCCGGTGGCTTGCCCTGCAGTGCCCGGATGCCGGACATGGTGAAGAACAGCACGGCCGGCTTGTTGACGGCGAGGGAAGCGGCGGCAAGCGACAGAGCATAATGGGCGCTCTCGTAGTCGCCCGACCGCACGATCACGGAGACGCCCTCGCTCATGCGACGCTGCCACTCGAGGGCCCACACGTCGGGCAGTCGGGGCGCTTGGCGATCGCCATCTCGTCGAACGAGGCGGCGAGCGCGTCGTACATCAGCAGCCGTCCGGAGAGCGAGCGGCCGATGCCCAGGATCTCCTTCACCACCTCGGTCGCCTGCAGCGCGCCCAGGGTGCCGGCGAGCGCGCCCAGGACGCCCGCCTGCGCGCAGCTCGGCACAGCCTCCTCGGAGGGCGCCTCGGGAAAGAGGCAGCGCAGGCAGGGATGGCGCGCGCCTTTCCAGGCTTTGTAGGTCGAGATCTGTCCGTCGAAGCGCAGGATGGCGGCGGCGACGAGAGTCTTCTTCAGGCGATGGCAGGTGTCGTTCAGCAGGTAGCGCGTGGTGAAGTTGTCGCTGCCGTCGGCCACGAGGTCGTAGCCCGCGATGATGCGCTCGGCGTTCGCGGAGGTGAGTCGCTCACCGTGCGGGATCACGGTCACCTCGGGATTGATCTCGAGGAGCGCCCGTCGCGCGCTTTCGACCTTGGACATGCCCACGTCACCGGTGCGGTGAATCACCTGGCGCTGCAGATTGGAGAGATCGACGGTGTCGTGGTCGATCACACCCAGGGTCCCGATACCGGCCGCTGCGAGATACTGCAGGAGGGGTGCGCCGAGCCCGCCGGCACCGATCACCAGCACTTTCGCCGCCACAAGCTTGGCCTGGCCGATGCCACCCACCTCCGCCAGCACGATATGTCGCGCGTAGCGGCGGATCTGCGTTTCCGACAGGTCAGGCAGCACCGTCATGGTCCGCTTATAGCATGGCGCCGGGACATGGATGGCTCTACACCCCCAGACCGAATGACAATATCCACGCGCCAGACGCTGACGCCGCTCCTGCTCGCGGTCCTGGCGCTGCTTTCCGCCTTCACGCCGCTGTCGATCGACATGTATCTGCCGGCCCTGCCGGTAATCGCCGTCGACCTGCGCGGCTCGGCGGG
>CAYRBQ010000882.1:0-1636 GCA_964422305.1 uncultured Reyranella sp.
CTTGCCGGCACCGGCCGCAAGGATCGGCGTGCCGGTCGGCGCGGCGAAGTCGACGCCGGCGTGCAAGGCACTGAAGCCCAGGATCGGATGCTCGCGCATGCCGAATTTCGAGGTGATGCGCGAGGCGTCCATCGGCGTGCGCAGGAACGAGCGTACGACGCTCTCGCCCTGGGGATTGTAGAAGCCGTCGGCGGCGCCCTGCGGGCGGAAACGGATCACTGTCACGGTCCGCTTCAACAGGCGCAGCTCACCGGCGAGAAGCCGCCCCGGATGGGTGACCATGCCGTCGCTCGTCACGAGCTGCTCGAGCAACACGGTGAACTTCTGTCCTTCCTTCAGCTCGCGCTGGAAGTCGACATCGTAGGAGAGGGCGCGGATGAACTCGACCATGGCGGCCGAGGGTGCGCCCGCCTTGATACCGCTCTGCTGCAGCGAGCCATTGCGCTCGCCCTCGACGCGCACGATGCGCGGGCTGACCTTGTAAATCTTCTCCTCGGCACCGTAGGTGCCGTCATCCTGGCGGCTCACGATGTACTCGCGCTCCGGTTGCGGGCGTACCGACAGCGAAAGCACGCGCGGCGCGTCGGGCTGCTCCGGCAGGGTCTGCATCAGGAGCTCGATCGTCTCGCCCGTCGCGAGTCGCTTCTTCTTCAGGAGCGATTGAAGCTTCTCGGCGATCTGCCTGCGGTCGTCTTCGACGACATCGATGTCGGCCAGCATCTTCTCGACCGTGTCGCCCTTCTCGAGGCGCAGCGTGAGCTCGTAGCGATCACTGGTCGGCGGCTCCGGATCGGGCGCGGCCTCCTGCGGCTTCATCTGGAAGCCGCGGAAGTCGATCGGCGCCTTGAACTCGGCGGTGCTGAGCGGCGGGACGGGCTCCGGCTCGGGCAGCACGAACGCCGTTTGCTCCACCGGCTTGGGCGGCGGTGGCAGGCTGGCGATCTCGGGGTTCGACCGGTGGCTGACGAGCAGCGCACCCATCGCCAGGCCGATGATTCCGATGGCGAAAAGGACAGGCCGAAACAGCGCAAAAGCCAAGCTTTTGCCGCCTTTCGGCCGGTCCGACGGAGGAGGGGAATCCGTCATGACCGTTGACCTATTGTGGGCCCGGTGGTCCCGGGCCTCTGCTCTGGGTGGCGCCGGGGGTGGTTTTTGTCCCCAACGGCGGAATCGCTACATATTGATGCCGGAAAGCCGGTTCGGAGACAAGAATACAATAGGTTTGACGGGCTTTTATGAACGTCCGGCGCCTTTGTCAGACAATCGCAATTTTACGTTTGACACCCTGAAGACCCCCCCATATAAGCGCGGCTCCCACGGCGAACGGGGTGTACCGAAAACGCGGCGCGTAATTGCTGCGAAGGGTTTTGTGACCCAATCGGTTCCGGTTCGGCGGAGGTCTCGGCTCTCGGGTCGTGCGCTCTATGCATCGTCTGTTAGGAAAGGGATACGCCGGCGGCGGCGAACGTCAGTGCTTCGGCACGGTCGTTTTCGTCGTCGCTAGTTCGGAATGTCCGACGCAAGTCGGGCAAGAGTAATTAGTGACGGGATCTCAAAGCGCTTCCTTCGGGAAGCACGTTAAACTTGAGAGTTTGATCCTGGCTCAGAACGAACGCTGGCGGCAGGCTTAACACAT
>CAYRBQ010000883.1:0-1631 GCA_964422305.1 uncultured Reyranella sp.
CGGCGGTCCACAGGCCGGTCTCGGCGAAGAGCGATTGGACGTAGGGGATCATGACGCGACTGCTTCGAAAAAAGGACGACAAAGACGACGACCCGCGGCCCCGGCAGGGGCGGTGGATCAGCCGATAAGTCGAAGCGTCTTCAGTCGGATCATGGACGCGGACCTTCCGCGATATCGCCCGATGCGTCAACCCTGCTGGTCAACCCTTGAGCTTGGCGCGCACGAAGTCGATGCGGTCCTGCCCCCAGAACATCTCACCGTCGACCACGAAGGTCGGCACCGCGAACACGCCGGCCGCTTCGGCCTCCTGCTGATGCATCGCCAGCACTTCCGGTCCCTCATCCGCAACGTAGGTGCCGAACCCGGAAGGATCGACGCCGATCTCCTTCAGGAGCCCGTCGACCGCCGCGCGATCCTCGTAGTCGAGCTCACGCTTGAAGAAACGCGGATAGGCCAAGTCGAGCAGTGCCCTCCCTTTGCCCGCACGCTCAGCGTACATCCACGCCATGTGCACGAGCTTGGTGTCGAAGATCTTCTTCGGCCCGAGGATGGTGAGGCCGCGCGGGCCTGCGAAGCGGCGCACGTCGGCATAGAGATACTTGATCTTGCGAAAACCGCGCTGCAGCGCCGCCGGATCGTTGGGATTGACGCCGCCCACGATATCGAGCGTGAACGGACGCAGCCGGAGCGTCGCGCCCGTCTCCTTCTCCAGTGCATATGCCGGATCCTTGGCGACGAAGGAGTACGGGCTCTTGAGATCGAGCCAGAGATCGACCGTCCGGCTCATACGCGCTTACCCTGCCCCTCACCCGTCTTGTCGCGCAGCCGGCGCATGCCACGCAGCCAGCGGTCGCGATCGAGCTTGCGCGCCATGTATTCCTTCACTTCGGGGTGCGGCAGGATCAGGAAGCGCTCCTCGTCCATCGCCTCGATCACCGTGTCGGCGACCGCATCGGTATTGATCACGCCGTCGACCGACGCCGCGGTGGCGCCCGCCATGCGCAGCATGTTGGTGTCGACCGCCTGCGGGCAGAGCACCGAGACACGGATGCCGCGGTCGCCATACTGGATCGCGAGGTGCTCGGCGAGCGCCACGCCGGCATGCTTGGTGACCCCGTAGGGTGCGGAGCCCATCGACGCGAGCAGGCCCGCCGCACTCGCGGTGTTCAGCAGGTAGCCTTCGCGGCGCTTCAGCATCTGTGGCACCAGCGCCCGCGCGGCGTAGACATGGGCCATCACATGGATCGCCCAGGAGTCAGCCCAGTCCTTGTCGGTCGCATCCTCATGACCACCGCGGCCGATGCCGGCATTCGAGAAGAAGACGTCGACCTCGCCGTACTTCTTCTCCGCCTCGGCAATGAGCCGTTTGACCTCGGCCTCCTTGCCGATATCGCCCGCGACCGCGAGCGCGCCGATGTCCCTGGCGACCTTGTCGAGCCGGCCGGCATCCATGTCGGCCACGACCACGCCCTTGGCGCCTTCCCTGGCATAGCGCCGCGCGATCGCCTCGCCGATCCCGCCCGCCGCGCCGGTGACGACGCAGACCTTGCCTTTGACCTTCATCTATTCTTCTCCCTCAAGCCAATCACCTCCCCCCGAGGAGGCCGCGCAAGCGGCCGTCTCGAAGGGTA
>CAYRBQ010000884.1:0-1631 GCA_964422305.1 uncultured Reyranella sp.
CTGCGCATGCCGAGCCGCCGATTGCCGGCGGGCACCGGCCGGTCGGAGACGATCAGGTGGTGCTCGCCGCCGATGTTCATGTCGTAGCAGAGCCGACCGTCCTTCATGTAGAGGGAATAGCCGGTGGTGGCGTCGCCGTGCGCGATCAGCACGCCTTCGGTCATCGCGCCGTCGACATGGGCGTCGGCTTCGATCGTGTAGGTGCGGTTGCGCACGTCGGGGGCCACGTCGGTCGGCACATGGCCCATGCCGGCATGGAAGACGAAGCGCTTGCGCGGTCCATGGAAGCGCTTGGCGTTGTCGCCGAAGCGCTGCTGGAAGCGGTCGTCGAGCGGCAGCACCTTGCTCGCCTCGGCCTGGCGCCACCATTCCTCGATCATCGCCTTCAGCCGCTCGGGCTCCTTCTCCGCCAGGTCGTCGACCTCGTTGAAGTCCTTCTCGAGATGATAGAGTTCCCACTTGTCGTTCGCGAAGTCGCTGCCCGGCGGATGGAACGAGACGGCCTTCCAGCCGTCCTGGACCAGCCCGCGATGGCCGAACATCTCGAAATACTGCGGCTTCCTCTTGGAGCGCGCACGTTTGCTCGACAGGCTACGCGCGAAGCTCGTGCCCTCGAGCGGCATCTGCTTCAAGCCGTTCACGAGCTTAGGCGGCTTGACGCCGACCACGTCGAGCAACGTGGGCACGAGGTCGCTGGCGTGGCAGAACTGGTGGCGCAGCTCGCCCTTCGCGGCGATGCCCTTGCTCCAGGCCATGACCAGCGGATCGCGGATGCCGCCGCCGTGGGTGTTCTGCTTGTAGCGCCGCAGCGGCGTGTTGGCGGCCATCGCCCAACCCAGCGGGAAGTTCGAGTGCGTATCAGGTCCGCCGATGTCCTCGATGCGCGCGATCTTCTCCTCGAGCGTCTCGCGCCGGAGATTGTAGGGGCCCATGGCATTGATCATGCCGAACGGGCCGCCCTCCTGGCTGGCGCCGTTGTCGGACATGACGATCACCAGCGTGTCGTCGAGCTGGCCCGACGCCTCCAGGAAGCTCATCAGCCGCCCGATATGCCGGTCGGCATGATCGAGCATGGCGGCGTAAGCCGCCTGCAGGCGCGTGAACATGCGCCGCTCCGGCTCGGCCACCTCGGCCCACGGGCGCACGACATCGTTGCGCGGCGGCAGCCGCGTGCCTTTCGGCACGATGCCGATCTCGATCTGGCGGGCCAGCCTTCGCTCGCGCTCGACGTCCCAGCCTTCCGAGAAGACGGCGTCGTACTTCGAGATCAGGTCGAACGGCGCCTGGTGCGGCGCGTGGCAGGCGCCGAAGGCGAGCCACGTCAGCCACGGCGTCTCGGCACTGTCGCCGATATGGTCGGCGAGATAGCGGATCGCCTGGTCGACCAGGTCGGACGTCAGGTGATAGCCGGTGGCGAAGGTGCCCGGCGGATCGACCGGCGTGTTGTCGCGTACCAGCTCGGGCGCGTACTGGTCGGTCTCGGCATCCATGAAGCCGTAGTAGCGGTCGAAGCCGCGGCCGAGCGGCCAGCCGTCGAACGGGCCGGTGGCCCCCGACTCGGTGAGCGGCGTGACATGCCACTTGCCCAGCATGTAGTTGCGATAGCCGTGCGGGCGCAGCATCTCGGCGAT
>CAYRBQ010000885.1:0-1620 GCA_964422305.1 uncultured Reyranella sp.
AACAAGGTCACGGAGATGCGCGATCCCAAGACCGGCGAGCTGCTCAAGGTCGACCTCAAGCAGGTCGGCGAGCCGGCCAAGATCAACGTCATGGTGCTGGAGCAGCTTCGCCGCGCCGACGTGATCCCGGTGGTCGCCCCGATCGGCTTCGGCGTGAACGACGAGCTCACCTACAACATCAATGCCGATACCTCGGCGGGCGCCATCGCCGGCGCCATGAAGGCCAAGCGCCTGCTGTTCCTCACCGACGTGCCGGGCGTGCTCGACAAGAGCGGCCAGCTCATCAACGACATGACGGTCGACCAGGCGCGCGCCCTGATCGCCGACGGCACGATCTCCGGCGGCATGATCCCCAAGGTCGAGAACTGCATCGATGCGGTGAACTCGGGCGTCGAGGCCGCCGTCATCATGGACGGCCGCGTACCCCATGCGCTGCTGCTCGAGGTCTTCACCGAGGCCGGCGTCGGCACCATGGTGACGCGCAACTAGCCGGCCGCTGGCCTTGAAAAGCCCTATTTCGCCCAATATCTAGGCCCGATGGCACTGCTGCCCATCCTCACGGCGCCCGATCCGCGCCTCAAGAAGAAGTCCAAGCCGGTCGACCAGGTCGATGCCGAAGTGCGTCAGCTCATGGATGACATGCTGGAGACGATGTACGCCGCGCCCGGCATCGGGCTGGCGGCGCCCCAGGTCGGCGTGCTGAAGCGCGTCATCGTCCTCGACATCGACCGCGAGGACACCAAGACCGGCCCGTTGTTCATGGCGAACCCCGAGATCATCGAGGCCTCTGACGAGGACGCCTCCTACGAGGAAGGCTGCCTGTCGGTGCCGGAGCACTATTCGGACGTGGTGCGGCCGGCCAAGGTGACGGTCCGTTATCTCGATCGCGACGGCAAGAGCCAGGACCTGTCGGCCGAAGGCCTGCTCGCGACCTGCCTGCAGCACGAGATCGACCATCTCGACGGCATCCTGTTCATCGACCATATCTCGGCACTCAAGCGGAACATGATCCTGCGCAAGCTCCTGAAGGCGCGTAAGGAAAGGGAGCGCGACGAGGCCGAGGGCAAGCCGGCCAAGGCCCGGGATCCGGAGCACGCTCTCTAGGCAGCGGCACGGATATTGCGGCGTCTCCGGTGCTTCAGCCCGGGAGACTCCGCCGATGACACCCCAGCAGATCGACCTCGTTCAGACGAGCTTCAAGAAGGTCGTGCCGATCGCGGCCACGGCCGCCGACCTGTTCTACGACCGCCTGTTCGAGATCGCGCCGGAGGTGCGGCCGATGTTCCCGCAGGACCTGAAGGAGCAGAAGGTGAAGCTGATGAGCATGCTGGGTACTGCGGTCGGCAGCCTGCACAAGCTCGATACGATCCTGCCGGCGGTGAAGGCGCTGGGCGAGCGGCACAAGGGTTATGGCGTGACAGCGGCGCACTATGCGCCGGTCGGCGCTGCGCTGCTCTGGACCCTGGAGAAGGGCCTCGGCTCCGACTTCACCCCGGAGGTGAAGGCGGCGTGGACCGAGACCTACACGGCGCTGGCCGGCGTGATGACCAGCGCCTGATCGCGCGCCCTACTGCGCGGCGATCTTCGAGGCCGCCGGGGCGAAGTCCCGCTCCATCTCGC
>CAYRBQ010000886.1:0-1615 GCA_964422305.1 uncultured Reyranella sp.
CATCTCGAGGACGAGGAAGACGGCGCCGAGCGCCCACCAGTACCAGAAGAGGACCTCCTCGGGCCGATGTCGAACCCCGCGCTGGTGAAGCGCCAGCTCGTGGGCGTGTTCGACCGCCGCTGGCTCAGGCCCGTCGCCGAGGCGCTGGGCCAGCTCGGCCTGGAGCGCGCCCTGGTCGTGCACGGCCAGGACGGCATGGACGAGCTCACGACCACCACCAGGAGCTGGGCGGCCTCGCTGGAGAACGGCAAGGTCACCGAGATCGAGATCGCGCCGGAGGAGATCGGGGTCGCCCGCGCCACCCTCGCCGAGCTGAAAGGCGGCGATGCCGAGCACAACGCACAGGCGATCAACAAGGTGCTGGCCGGCGCCAAGGGGCCGTTCCGCGATATCGTGCTGCTGAACAGTGCCGCGGCGATCATGGTCGCGGGCAAGGCCAAGGACCTGAAGGAAGGCGCGGCGATGGCCGCCGCCGCGATCGACAGCGGCAAGGCGCGCGCCGCGCTCGAGACGCTGAAGAGGATCTGCGCATGAGCGACACGCTGCAGAAGATCGTCGCCGACAAGCGCGCGCACGTCGCCGCACGCAAGGCAAAGCGCTCGCTGGCCGAGGTCGAGGATGCGGCGCTGGCCGCCGACAAGCCGCGCGGCTTTGCCGCCGCGCTGAAGCGCACGATCAAGGATGGCCGCTACGGCCTGATCGCCGAGATCAAGAAGGCCTCGCCCAGCAAGGGGCTGATACGGCCCGACTTCGATCCGCCCTCGCTCGCTCGCGCCTACGAGCGCGGCGGTGCGACCTGCCTCTCCGTGCTGACCGACGAACCCTGGTTCCAGGGCAAGGACGAGTTCCTGGTCCAGGCGCGCGCTGCCTGCGCCCTGCCGGTCCTGCGCAAGGATTTCATGATCGACCTCTACCAGGTGGCGGAAGCGCGTGCGCTCGGCGCCGACTGCATCCTGCTGATCATGGCCTGCCTCGACGACGCGCTGGCCGCCGACCTCGCCAAGCTAGCGCATCGCTGGGACATGGACGTTCTGGTCGAGGTACACGACGCCCCCGAGCTCGAGCGCGCGCTGCGGATCGACTCCGACCTGATCGGCGTCAACAACCGCAACCTCAAGACCCTGGCCGTCGACCTCGCGACGACGGAGCAGCTCGCGCCGATGGTGCCGCGCGACCGCGTGCTGGTGGCCGAGAGTGGCCTCGGCACGCCGGCCGACCTCGCGCGAATGGCCAAGGTCGGCGCTTCGGCGTTCCTGATCGGCGAGAGCTTCATGCGCAAGACGGATGTCGAGGCCGCGGTGCGCGAGATCCTGGTCAAGAAGGCGGCATGAAGAAGAAGGCCCTCACCCACTTCGACACCACCGGCAACGCCCGCATGGTCGATGTCGGGGACAAGGACGTGACGGAACGCATCGCCGTCGCGCGCGCGACGGTCACCATGCAGGCGGCGACGCTCAAGCTCATCCAGGACAAGAAGGCGAAGAAGGGTGACGTGCTCGCGGTCGCGCAGCTCGCCGGCATCATGGCGGCCAAGAAGACGCCCGACCTGATCCCGCTCTGCCATCCGCTGTCGCTTTCCTCGGTCGACGTGAAGCTGTCGCTCGACCCGAAGCGC
>CAYRBQ010000887.1:0-1613 GCA_964422305.1 uncultured Reyranella sp.
GTAGGTGTCCTCGGAGAAGTCCTCGTGGCCCGGCGTGTCGAGCAGGTTGAAGACCGCGCCGCCATACTCGAAATGCATCACCGAGGTGGTGACCGAGATGCCGCGCTGCTGCTCGATCTTCATCCAGTCGGACCGCGCACGCCGCGCCTCGCCGCGCGCCTTCACGGCCCCTGCGACATGGATGGCACCGCCGAACAGCAGCAGCTTCTCCGTCAGCGTGGTCTTGCCGGCGTCGGGATGCGAGATGATCGCGAAGGTCCGCCGCAGGCCGGCAGGATGGCCGGCCAAGCGGGCGTCGAGATCGTGGGAAACGGCGGAATCGGGCACTTTTTGCGAGGTCCTCGGGGGTGCGAGGGGGTAGCCGAGGGCAGGCTTACCGTCAACTCGGCGTGCTTGGTCACCCTGCCCAGGTTTGATAGTACGGCGGCGGTCATTTTCCGGCGTGTGGGTCGAATGGGTACGTTCTGGGCTGTCTGGGTTTCCCTCGCGGGTGGCGCCGCCTATGGCGCGATCGTCGGATATGCGAAGCACTCGGTGATCGACGGGGCAACGGCAGGCGGCGTGGCGTTTCTCTGCCTGTTCGCCATGCTGGGCGTGCTCTCACGCAAGCCGACGAAGGCGCCGGCCGCCCCACCGACCGACATGCCGGCGGCCCAGCCTGCCCCGGAGATCGGCGACGATTTCGTCAGCATCCGGAGCGGCATCGAGGAGCTGAAGGCGCAGGGCGCCCTGCCGGAGATCGCGCCGGAAAAGCCGGCGGACGGCCAGAGGCCACTGTTCCGCAACCTCGCCCAGTCGCCGGCCCCGCGAGCGCCCGTCGAGGCGCTGGCGCCGAAACAGCTCCTCGAACTCAAGATGCCGTACCAGGCCGTGCTGAATGCCGCCGTGAACTTCGAACGCGAGGTCAGGCGCCGCGCCGACATTCCGGGCGGACGGGCGCCACTGGCGAGCCTGTTCGCCCAGCCGCGCTTCAACCTGTCGAAGGAGAAGATCAAGCAGCTCGACACTTTGCGGCGGGTGCGCAACAGCATCCTCCACGGCTTCGAAACCCTGGTCGACCCGGTCGAAGCGGCACAGCTCGTCGCCGCCTTCGACAGCGCCGCATCGTGGTTCGATCCGGGTAAGGACGCTAAGGTGACGCCATGAACAGCGACCAGCTCAAGTCCTTCGTCGGCGCCTTCTGGGACGACCAGATCGTCCCCTCCCTCGTCGAGTACATCCGCATCCCCAACAAGTCGCCGGCCTTCGATCCCAAGTGGGAGGAGCACGGCTATATGGAGGACGCGGTGAAGCTCATGGAGACGTGGGCGCGGCAGCACCTCGCCACATTCGCGGGCGCCACGCTGGAAGTCGTCCGCCTGCCCGGCCGCACGCCGCTGATCTTCATCGACATTCCGGGCGACAAGAACGACGACACCGTCCTGCTCTACGGCCATCTCGACAAGCAGCCGGAGATGAAGGGCTGGGCCGAGGGTATGGGCCCGTGGATTCCGGTGCTGAAGGGCGACAAGCTCTACGGCCGCGGCGGCGCCGACGACGGCTACGCGATCTATGCCTGTTTCGCGGCCCTGCTGGCGCTGCAAGAGCAGAAGGTGCCGCGCGCCCGCTGCGTG
>CAYRBQ010000888.1:0-1612 GCA_964422305.1 uncultured Reyranella sp.
ACGCCGTGCCGACGACGCTGTCGTCCTCGCAAAGCGCGTACGCCCTGGGGGTCGGCACGTCGGTCCGGTTGAGGGCGGAGATCGCGCGGAACTCGCGGTCAACGGCATGGGCGGACGGCAGCAGCTTGCCCGGCGGCTTGCGCCGCAGCACGTAGCGCTTCCCCGACCCGTCGGTCAGCCGGTAGGTCGGATTGGACTGGCCGCCCCTGAACTGCTCGACCCGCACAGGTGCCGTAAAACCCGGCACGTTGGCCGCCATGTAGCGGCCGAGCGACTGGTCGTCGAACCGGTGCTTCTCCTGCACCTCCATCGTGCCGATATAGTCCGGACCTCGTCGCGCCACCCGAAAAGCCTCCTGAACGGCCATTCACTTTGGCCGGGAGTTTGCTCGTCCCCCCACGTCCATGCAATATCGACCAACAGGGACAATGGCGGCGTGATGGAGCTGTTTTCGGCCTATCCGCCAGGGGCTTGGGCGGCGTTGCTGGCGACCGGCCTGCTGATCGGCCTGCTGGCCGGCCTGTTGGGCATCGGCGGCGGCGTGGTCGCGGTCCCGGTCCTGCTGGAGATCTTCGCCCTGGTCGGCGTCGGCGGGCCCACCGCGGTCCTGCTCGCTGTCGGCACGGCGCAGGCGAGCATCCTCGTCGCCTCCCTTACAGCGGTGGTCGCCCATTGCCGGGCAGGCTCCGTCGATCTCTCCCTGGTACGGGCATGGCTGCCTGGCCTGATGGCCGGTGCCCTGCTCGGACTGGCGCTCGCCCCGTTCGCCCCTTCGAGAGCGCTCATCCTGGTGTTCGCCGCATTGGCGGCAGCGCTCGCCGTCAAGATGATCGCGGGCGACCGGCTGGCCGTGGCACGCCGCGAGCCTCGCGGTCCGCTTTCCCATCTGGCGCCGCTGGTTGTCGGCGGACTTGCCTCCGCCGTAGGCGTCGGTGCCGGAACTTTGAGCACACCAATCCTGACGCTGTTCTCATTTCCCATCCGCAAGGCCGTCGGCGCCGGCGCTCTCTTCAACCTCGTGATTTCGCTTCCGGCGACAATTGTATTCACGCTGATCGACCAGGATACACCCGGCCGTACGGCCGATGCCCTGGGCGACGTGGCGCTGTTCTGCGTCACGACCCTCTCGCTGCCTGCGCTCTTTGTCGCGCCCGTTGCAGCACGATGGTCGACGCGCGTGCCCGTCGCTGTACTGCAGCGATTGTTCGCCGTCTGCCTGGCGGTCATCGCAGCACGACTGTTGTTTCGCTGATGAACTTGGCGCTTGGGCAAAGCGGCAGAATTGTGTTTATCTAGCCGTTGTGCCGGCCCGGGGGTTTGGGCCCAACATCACATCGAAGACTGCGCGTACTGGGAGGCGTCGTTGAATCGATTGCTAAGCAAGGACTTTCTGTCCGGGCTGATGTTCATCGCCTTTGGACTGATAGCCCTGTATTTCGGCCAGAAGCTCGCCCTCGGTACGCCCGTTCGCATGGGACCAGGCTACGTGCCGCGCATGCTGTCGTTGATCCTGCTGGGTCTCGGCGTCATCATCTGCATCGTGGCGCTGGTGGCTGGCAGCGAACCAGTCGAGAAGCCGAAGCTGAAGCCGATTGGCTTGGTGACCGTCGGC
>CAYRBQ010000889.1:0-1610 GCA_964422305.1 uncultured Reyranella sp.
AGCTTGTTGAAGGGGATGTCGCGCGACGGCGACAGGGTGATCTTCTGAATGGCAGTGGCCATGACAGGTCTCCGCGACGGGCGGCCGGGAGCCTCTCTCCCGACCTCCAACCCGTCACGAAAATCGGCGCAGCCCTCTTCCTCTCATCGCTTCCGGAAAGCCGGAATGCCGTAGAGCCGGAAAGACGGGACTGCGCCGATGCTTGGAGCAGTAGCAAGTGGTTCAGGCCGCCTGGCGTGCGGCTTCGGGGGTGGTGGCAATTGCTTGACCCGGTTCGCCCGCATTTGGGGCGAAGGCCAGCAACCAGTCCGCTGCCTTGCTTCCCTGACTGGATGCACGGACGATGGCGCGATTGTCCTCGCGCAGGACCTCGGCCCAGGATCCGATATAGTCGGCGTGGCGGACGGTCGGGGCGATGCCGAGGGCAGCGCAGCAGAAGGCCGAGGCGATTTCGGCCACCAGTTCCTCGAACGCATATTTCTTCGAGCCGAACGATCCTGTGAGATCGCGTCCCAGCCGATGGGCCGCCCCGCTGGCATGGGCGCATTCATGCAGCGCCGTGCGATGCCAGTTGATGGGCTCGAAGAAGGCCTGGGGCGGCGGCACCATCACATAGTCAGGTGCCGGCGCGTAGTAAGCCCGGTCGCCGCCGATGCGAAAGTCGATTCCGCTCGCCCGGATCAGCGCGTCGACCGTGGGCTCGATCAGCCCGGGTTCGGGCGCCGGCACAGCGGCCACGAGGTCCTCGGGCAGGCCGTCACACTGAGCGACGTTGAAGACCGTGAAGCGCTTCAGGAACGGGATCGCCTGTGCCTCGTCGCCGGTCTCTCGCGCACGACGGCGTTCATCGTCCGGCACGAAGCGATCGGCATAGACGACGGTGGTGCCGCGCTCGCCCTTGCGGACATTGCCGCCAAGCGACAGGGCCTGGCGGAAGGTCAGCCAGCCTTGGCTCGGGAAGCCGTGCGAGATCACCGCGCCCCAGAGGATCAGCACATTGACCCCCGAGTAGCCGCGCCCGGTTGCGGCGTTGGTCGGCATGGCGAGCGGCGCCTTGGCCGCGGCCGTCCCCCAGGGCTGGACCCAGGGCAACCGTCCGGCCTCCAGTTCGGCCAGGATCTTGCCGGTGATTTCGTCATACAGGCTCGTCCGGTCGGCGCTCGGCCGGCCGCGTGGATCACGTTTCGACATCGCGGGTCTCCGCGACGGGCACTGGAAGCCTCTCTCCCAGCCTTCAACCCGTCACGGCACAGCCGGCCTGCACTCTCACTCTCGGGGGCTTTGCGGGGAGCTCCCCGCTAGACAAGGGTCAGCTGAGACATGGCTCAGCCGCAGGGGAAGGCTTTTCCCTCAGATCCTGAGGATGCTCACGATACCAATCAGCGGACCATTGACTACAAATTTGCCGAGGCTGATAGTGCCAATCAGCCGGTAGTCGGAGATGTCATGTTCCAGCGATTCGTTGAGCGGAGGGCGGAGGAGGCGCTTGCAGACACGCCGGTCGTCCTCATCGTCGGACCGCGCCGGGCCGGCAAGACGACACTGGTGCGAAAGATGGGAGAAACCGGCTGGACCTACAGCACACTCGACGACCAGACCGTCCTTGAGGC
>CAYRBQ010000890.1:0-1609 GCA_964422305.1 uncultured Reyranella sp.
CGGTACGTCGCGGTGTAGCACCCGAAAATCACGAAGACCGCGCAAATGCTGCATCGAAGCCCCGTCGTACCCGCGTCGGGAAGGCGGTGGAGCTGTAGCGCGGCGTGGCCGCTACCCGCGGGCGGTGCGCCGCTCGTGGTGCCAGGCGTAGAGGCCCGAGGCCACGATCACGGCGGCGCCGGCGATGGTCCAGCTGTCGGGGATGTCGCCGAACACGATGGCGCCCAGGATCGTGACGAACACCAGCAGCGTGTAGCTGAAGGGCTGCACGGCGCCGGCCTCGGCATGGTCGAGCGCCTTGATCAGCGCGTAGTGGGCGAGCGCGCCGATCAGGGCAATGGCTGTCAGCAGGAACCAGCCCATGGCATCGGGCCACTTCCAGTCGATCGGCCCGACGATGGTCGTGGCGCCGAAGGCCACGAAGGCCGACCAGACGAGGGTGGTGTCGGGCGTATCGGTGCGCGAGCAGAGCCGGATCAGGATCTGGTAGGCGCCCCACAGGATCGCGCCCGCGACCGGGATGAGGAGGACCCAGTCGAGCTCGCGGAAGCCCGGCCGCACGATCAGCAGCATGCCGACGAAGCCCGCGGCCACGGCGCCCCAGCGTGCCGCGCCGGCCTTCTCGCCGAGGAAGAGGACGCCCAGCGCGATCACGATCAGCGGCGAGGTCGCGGCGATGGCGTGCGTGTCGGCGAGCGGCAGGTAGCGGAAGGCCACGACGAACACGGCGGCCTCGACGACGGCCAGCAGCGCGCGTCCGAACTGCAGCCACGGCCGCGTGGTGCGCAGCGCGGCGCGCAGGCCGCTGCGGCGCACGACGAACCAGGCGAACAGGGCGAAGATCGCGTAGCGCACCCACATCATCTGGCCGATCGGATAGTCCGCCACCATCCACTTGGTGATGGTGTCCATGGCGGCGAAGCCCAGCATCGCCAGCATGGTGTAGATCGCGCCGAGCGAGGTGTTGTTGCGCGCTCCGCCGGGGGCGGCGGGCGTCAATTCCATGGGCCGCGGCTCCCCAGAATCCTCATGGCTGCGATCCTAGGGGGAGGGCCGGATGCCTGGCCATGCCACAGTTTCGCCGCTTGACTTCGCTGCGCTGCAGCATCATATACGCGCCAACCCGCTTCCTGCGGGCCTACCAAGGTTTCTCGCGATCGCGCGATGCGCCGCTCTTCAGAAGGCGCCTCATCCCGAGACAATCTCCCAAGAGCAAGAGCCGTCCCAGCCGCGCGCGGGAACGGGCCAAAAGCCGCCACAGATGCGCGTGCCAAAGAAAGCACGCCGGCGGCAAGTCAGGATTTTCAGTGAGTGACGTTACTTTCGCGGACCTCGGATTGGCCGAGCCGCTGCTGCGTGCGTTGAACGCGGCGAACTACACCGTGCCCACGCCCATCCAGGCGCGCACGATCCCCGCGCTGCTGCAGGGCCGCGACGTGCTGGGCATCGCCCAGACGGGCACCGGCAAGACGGCGGCGTTCGCGCTGCCCGTGCTGCAGCATCTCTCCCAGTCGAACGAGCGTGCGCTGCCCAAGAGCCCGCGTGCGCTGGTGCTGGCGCCGACCCGCGAGCTCGCGGTCCAGATCGCCCGCAGCTTCGACACCTACGG
>CAYRBQ010000891.1:0-1606 GCA_964422305.1 uncultured Reyranella sp.
AGGCGCTCAGCAGCTTCTTGCCCTTCAGCACCTCGAACGCGTCGGGCGCGGAGGCCCAGAACAGGTCGACCTGGTTGTTGCCCTTGGTCTCCTCGAGGAACTTCACGCCGGCATTGGTGTTGCGGTTCTGCACCTCGAGCGTGGCGCCCGGCACCGCCTTCTCGAAGGCCTTCTTGATCGGATCGGTCACGTCCTTGGAGAACGAGGTGACGACCGTAACCTTGCCGGTTTGCGCGAAGGCCGGGCCGCAAGCGAGGATCAGGGCGGCGGTCAGGGCAGTGCGGCGGAACATGGCGTTTCTCTCCTGCGGATTTTTTCAGGCCGCTTCGACGAAACTGTCGAGGACCTTCTTGGCGCCGGCCTTCTCGAACTCGATATCGAGCTTGTTGCCGTCCATGGCGACGATGCGGCCGTAGCCGAACTTCTGGTGGAAGACGCGCTGGCCGACATTCAGGTCGAGCTTGTCGCCCTCGACGGCGCGGCGGTCGTCGGCGGTCTCGTCGCGCCAGCGGCCGCGCCGGCCGGCGGGCACGCCGAGGCTCTCGTAGTCGAAGCCGCTGGCCTGCTCGCGCAAGCCCCCGTGATGCCCGGCGGAATAGGTCGCGTAGAGCCCGGCGTCGCTCGACTCGGCGAGCTGCTCGGTCGGCAGCTCGCGCAGGAAGCGCGAGGGGATGGCAGCCTGCCACTGATTGAAGACGCGCCGGTTGGCGGCAAAGGAGACGTAGGCCCGCTTGCGCGCGCGCGTCAGGCCGACATAGGCCAGCCGCCGCTCCTCCTCGAGGCCGGCGAGGCCCTTGTCGTCGAGCGCGCGCTGGTTGGGGAACAGGCCTTCCTCCCAGCCGGGCAGGAACACCGTGTCGAACTCAAGTCCCTTGGCCGCATGCAGCGTCATCACGCTCACCATGTCGGTGTCGCTGCGGTCGGCCATGTCGGTCAGCAGGGCGACGTGTTCGAGGAAGGCGGGCAGCGAGTCGAACTCCTGCAGGGCGTTGGTCAGCTCCTTCAGGTTCTCCAGCCTGCCCTCGGCCTCGGGCGACCGGTCGATGCGCAGCATGTCGGTGTAGCCCGACTCGTCGAGCATGCTCTCGACCACCTCGACGTGGCTGATGCCCTCCAGCATGGCGCGCCAGCGCTCGAAGTTGCGGATCAGGTCGCCCAGCGCCTTGCGCGGCCGGGCCTTCAGCTCGTCGGTCTCCAGTGCCCGCCGCGTCGCCTCGAACAGCGAGACCTTCTGGGTGCGCTGGACGAGGCGGAGCGTGCGCAGCGCCGATTCGCCGAGGCCCCGGCGCGGCGTGTTGTAGATGCGCTCGAAGGCAAGATCGTCGTCGTGCTGGACCGTCACGCGGCAGTAGGCCAGCGCGTCGCGGATCTCCTGGCGTTCGTAGAAGCGCGGGCCACCGATCACGCGGTAGGGCAGGCCCATGGTGATGAAACGTTCCTCGAACTCACGCGTCTGGAAGCCGGCGCGGACCAGGATGGCGATCTGCGAGAGCCGGTGCTTGTCGCGCTGCAGCGCCTCGATCTCCTCGCCGATCGTGCGCGCCTCCTCGTCGCCGTCCCACACGCCGCGCAGCGAGATGCGCTCGCCTTCCTTGGCCTCGGTCCA
>CAYRBQ010000892.1:0-1604 GCA_964422305.1 uncultured Reyranella sp.
CACTTCGATGCCTAACCTGATCGAAGTCCAGAAGAACTCGTACGATCAGTTCCTCCAGAGCAATATTGCGACTGAAAAGCGCACCAACACCGGGCTGCAGAGCGTATTCAAGTCCGTGTTCCCCATTAAGGACTTTGCCGAAACCGCAACGCTCGAATTCGTCAAATTCAATTTCGATGCTCCCAAGTACGACGTTGACGAATGCCGCAGCCGCGGGATCAATTTCTCCGCCCCCTTACGCGTTACGCTGCGCCTGATCGTGTGGATCGTCGATGAAGACACCGGTGCCCGTGAAATCAAGGACATCAAGGAACAGGACGTCTATATGGGCGACATTCCGCTGATGACCGATAACGGCACCTTCATCATCAACGGCACCGAGCGCGTGATCGTCTCGCAGATGCACCGCTCGCCGGGCGTCTTCTTCGACCACGACAAGGGCAAGACCCACTCCTCGGGCAAGTACCTGTTCGCCGCCCGCATCATCCCGTACCGCGGCTCGTGGCTCGACTTCGAGTTCGACGCCAAGGACCTCATCCACGTCCGCATCGACCGCCGCCGCAAGATCCCGGTGACGACGCTGCTGCTGGCGCTCGACAACGACGCCACGTGGAAGAAGCGCGCCTCGGCGATCGCCAAGAACCAGACGCTCGATCCGGCCGAGGCGCAGGGACTGTCGCCGGAGGAGATCCTGTCGGCGTTCTACGGCCAGGTCGTCTACAAGCGCGAGAAGGACGGCTGGAACACGCCGTTCGACGGCGAGTCGATGCGCGGCGTGAAGCTGACGCACGACCTGGTGAACGGCAAGACCGGCAAGTCGGTCGCCGACGCCGGCACCAAGATGACACCGCGCCTGCTGGCCAAGCTCAAGGAAGCCGGCCTCAAGGAGATGCGCGTTTCGCCGGAGGAGCTGATCGGCCGCTACGCCGCGCTCGACGTCATCAACGAGAAGACGGGCGAGATCTACGTCGAGGCCGGCCAGGAGATCACCCAGGCGGTGCTCGACCTGTTCGACGAGAACGAGATCGACGTCCTGCCGACGCTCGCCATCGACCACGTCAACGTCGGTCCCTACATCCGCAACACCCTGGCGGCCGACAAGAACTCGAACCGTGAAGAGGCGCTGCTCGACATCTACCGCGTGATGCGTCCGGGCGAGCCGCCGACGCTCGAGCAGGCGGAGACCCTGTTCCAGGGCCTGCTGTTCGACATCGAGCGCTACGACCTCTCGCCGGTCGGCCGCGTGAAGATGAACATGCGGCTGGGCTTCGAGGGCGTGCCCGACAGCCAGCGCACGCTGCGCCGCGAGGACATCCTCGCCGTCGTCAAGGTCCTGCATGACCTCAAGGACGGCCGCGGCGAGATCGACGACATCGACCATCTCGGCAACCGCCGCGTCCGGTCGGTCGGCGAGCTGATGGAGAACCAGTACCGCGTCGGCCTGCTGCGCATGGAGCGCGCGATCAAGGAGCGCATGGGCTCGGTCGACATCGACACGGTCATGCCGCACGACCTGATCAACGCCAAGCCGGCGGCGGCGGCGGTGCGCGAGTTCTTCGGCTCCTCGCAGCTCAGCCAGTTCATGGACCAGACCAACCCGCTCT
>CAYRBQ010000893.1:0-1604 GCA_964422305.1 uncultured Reyranella sp.
GCGCACCATGGACGAGATCGTGCTGCCGACCATCCGTGCGATGGCCAAGGCCGGCACACCGTTCAAGGGCGTGCTCTATGTCGGCCTGATGATCGACGCCAAGGGGCCGCGGCTGGTCGAGTTCAACTGCCGCTTCGGCGATCCCGAGACGCAGGTGCTGATGCTGCGGCTGAAGTCCGACCTGCTGCCGGCGCTGATCGCCTCGGCCGAGGGCAGCCTGAAGCAATTCGACCTGCGCTGGTCGAACGACGTGGCCATCACCGTCATCATGGCGACCAAGGGCTATCCCGACGCCTATCCCAAGGGCAGCGAGATCCGCGGGCTCGACGCCGCCTCCAAGGTCGAGGGCGTGACGATCTTCCATGCCGGCACCAAGCGGGACGGCGACCGGATCCTCGCCAATGGCGGCCGCGTGCTGAATGTCAGCGCGATGGCGCCGACCGTCGAGGAGGCCCGGGCGCGGGCCTACAGGGCGGTCGACCTGATCGACTGGCCGGAGGGCTATTGCCGGCGCGATATCGCATGGCGGGCGCTCAAGTAAACCCACCTCCCCCGTCTGCGGGGGAGGTGCCGCGTAATCGCGGCGGAGGGGGAATGCAAAAGAGATGGTGCGCCCAGCCCCCTCCGTCGTCGTATGACGACGACACCTCCCCCGCAGACGGGGGAGGATGTTTGATCTAGGCTGACCTAATGCCCGACTCGCCCGATCTCTCCCAGCGCCTGCTGGCACAGCTGCGCTTCCCGTGCGGCGACGTGCCGGAGCCCGGCGACATCAAGAACGTCGCCCCCGGCATCTGGTGGCTGCGCATGCCGCTGCCCTTCCAGCTCAACCACATCAACCTGTGGCTGATCGACGAGAAGGACGGCTGGACGATCGTCGACACCGGCATCAATACGCAGGCCACGCGCGATCTCTGGGACAGGATCTTCGCCGAGAAGCTCGGGGCCAAGCCGGTCAAGCGCGTGATCGCCACCCATCTCCATCCCGACCATGTCGGGCTGGCGGGCTGGCTGGTCGAGAAGTGGAATGCCGAGTTCCTGATGACGCTCGGCGAGTACATGAGCGCGCAGGCCGCGCGCAACGGCTTCGGCGACAACGACGAGGGCCGGGAGGCCCACCTCGCGAAGAACGGCGTGCCGACCGACAAGATCTCGCTCTTCCACCGCCACAAGGGCGGCTATGCCAAGGGCGTGGCGCCGCTGCCGCCGACCTTCCGCCGCATGATCCACGCGCACCCGATCACGCTCGGCGGCCATCGCTGGGACGTGATCGTGGGCCGCGGGCATGCGCCCGAGCACGCCTCGCTGTGGTGCCCCGAACTCAACGTGCTGATCGCGGGCGACCAGGTGCCGCCCAAGATCAGCACCAATGTCGGCGTGTGGCCGAACGAGCCGGAGGCCGACGCGCTCACCTGGTTCCTCGACGGCTTCTCGCGCTTCCGCCGCCTGCCGGCCGACGCGCTGGTTCTGCCGAGCCACGGTTTCCCCTTCGTCGGCCTGCACACGCGCCTCGACCAGCTCGTGGCGCATCACGATGCGCGCCTGAACGACATGACGACGGCGATCGCCCGCCGCGGCGCCGAAGGGGCCACCGGCTGGGACAT
>CAYRBQ010000894.1:0-1595 GCA_964422305.1 uncultured Reyranella sp.
CGAATGTTGGGCTTTTTGCGCCCGAACTCGTCTTCCACGTATTGCTGCGCATACCACGGTGTCGCGATAGAAGGGCGAGAAATCGAAAGCAGTGCGCATGTTCATCCTCCACGGTTGAGCGATGTGTTTGCGAGTGGCGGCCCCCGTACGGGCGGCCGTCGGAGATCGATCTAGGCGCGGCCCAGATGGCTTCAAGGGCGCCCCTGAAAAAAAGTCGATCGCTAGAATCCGGGCTTTCGGGCGCTCGAAGTGATCACGCGGCCGCAGCCGACTTGAGGGTCGCGCCCTCCGCTCGGGAGCGACGACGTCACGATCTCCCAACATTCGGTTTCACGATATCAGCTGAATGAGTGTTCACTTGTTGTTCCCTGTGGGATTTGCAGGTTCAGCAGGAATAGGGTAAGAAAAGGACTATAGTCGCGGGACCTTTGTTTTCCGCGGCTCCTCCGCCCGCCCGGCACCCCTCGATGAGGGCCGCCGCGGCGGGCTTTTTCATGCCCGGAGACTCCCTATGGCATCGATACGTATTTCGGGTCCGCCGGAGGCGGAGCCCGTGGCGGAGCCGTGGCCCGCTGACGAGCACACGATCCGCGCCGACGAGATGTTCGCGCGCAAGCTCGACACCGAATTCGCCACGGGTGTGCGGACGCTTCTGCACGATCCAACGACCGGCCTCTCTTCTCTCGAGGGAGAAGCAGCGCTCGAAGCCATCGCCGGCGTCTATCCGGCGCTGGAGGAGCTCAGGCAGCGCACGCTCGGGGAGGCCATCGGCCCGCGCCAGTGCGCGCTGGTGGAGCCTGCGATCGATGCCCGCCTCGACTGGGCGGCCGGCACGATCGGCCGCTTGGCCGAGCGTGCGACCGTGCAGGTCGATGACCAGAGCGTGGCCGAGCGGCTGGCCGGCCTGCGGCAGGATGCCGAAAGCTCATGGCAAGACCCGGCGTGGCTCCAGAAGCTCGGCCGCACGACGGTGACGGAGCTGCGCTGGCAGGGCGAGCGCCGCGGCTGGGATGAGACACAGATCGACAGCCAGGCACGCGCCGGCCTCAGCGATCTCTATGCCGGCGCGGTCGAAGCCGCGATGGAACGCGATCTCGACGGCGCGGCGGGCCTGCTCGCACACGCCCGCGAGGTGATCGATCCGGCGCGGCTCGCGACCATCGACCATCGCCTGCACCGCGCCCGCGAAGATGGCTTCCTGCGCGAGGTCGATGCGGCGCTGCAGGCGCTGCCGCTCGATCCTGCGGCGCCGCCCGCGCTCGACGCCTTCAACGCACGCATCGCTGAGCTGACACCGGAGGATTCGACCGACGGAGTGCGTGGACGCCTCAACGCGCTGGCGTCACACGCCCAGCGTCGGGCCGAGCGCCAATGGAACCGGCGACAGGCCGAGGCCGGCATCGCCGCCCTCGACTGGCTGAAGCAGAACCCAGAGGCGTCATCGCTGTTCCTGCCGTCGGAGACCCGGGAGTGGCTGGCGACCGATCAGCGCGACGGGCTCAGGACTCTGGAGCAGCAGGGCCGGCTGCTCACCGACCCCGAACTGTACGAACGCCTCGACCGCCAGATCGTCTACGAGCCCGAAGCCTTCGCCG
>CAYRBQ010000895.1:0-1592 GCA_964422305.1 uncultured Reyranella sp.
CAAGCAGTCGGTGCGTGTCGAGGCGATCCGTGGCGATCGCGCGGCCATGGAGTTCCGCGGCATGCCGCCGTCGGCGCGCGACCAACTCGTCAAGGAGGCCGGCAAGGACGTCGTGGTCCAGGACAGCGACTGGAACTGCGGCAACATCGTCACCTACAACCACAAGAAGAAGCCGTTCGACGACGTGCGGGTACGCCGTGCGCTGTCGCTCGCGGTCGATCACTGGGGCGGCGCGCCGGCGCTCTCCAAGATCGCCATCGTGCGCACGCCGGGCGGCATCGTCTTCCCGGGCTCGCCGCTCGCCGCCACCAAGCAGGAGCTGCAGCAGATCGCCGGCTACGGGCCCGACATCAACAAGGCGCGCGAGGAGGCCAAGCGGCTCCTGAAGGAGGCGGGTCAGGAGAACCTCAAGTTCGAGCTGACAAACCGCAACGTCGACCAGCCCTACAAGTTCGTCGGCACCTGGCTGATCGGCGAGTGGAAGAAGATCGGCGTCACGGTCGAGCAGAAGGTCGTGCCGACCGGTCCGTGGTTCGCCGCCATGCGCGGCGGCACCTTCGACGTCGTGGTCGACGCCAACTGCCAGAGCGTGGTCAACCCGGTGCTCGACACGGCCAAGTACCTGCCGAAGAAGGTCTATCCCGAGAGCTACGGCGACTACGACGATCCCAAGTCGATCGAGCTCTACAACGCGATGACCAGGGAAACCGATCCGGCGAAGCAGCGCGCGGCGATGCGGGCGTACGAGAAGCACACGCTCGACACCGAGGCGCACGGCATCGTCACGCCCTACTGGTATCGCATCCTGGTGATCCGCTCCTACGTCAAGGGCTGGAAGATCAGCCCCAGCCACTACCTCAACCAGGACCTGGCCAACGTCTGGCTGGACAAGTAGCGGGGCAGGACGGGTGTATCGCTACATCGTGACCCGGTTGTTGCTGGCCGTGCCGACCCTGGTCGGCGCGGCCGCACTCGTCTTCGTCCTGATGCGCCTGATCCCCGGCGACATCTGCGTCATCCGCATGGGATCCGGCGGATCCCATGTCAGCCAGGCTGCGATCGATGCCTGCCGCCAGTCGCTCGGGCTCAACGATCCGATGATCGTGCAGTTCTTCACCTTCCTGGGCGACTACCTCACCTTCGACTTCGGCACTTCGATGTGGTCGGGCCGGCCGGTGGTCCACGAGATCGCGAGCCGGCTGCCGGTGTCGCTGCAGATCGCGGTGATGGCGACGCTCATCGCCGTGCTGCTGGCCATTCCCCTCGGCACCATCTCGGCGCTGAAGGAGAATACCTGGCTCGACCATTTCGTGCGGGTCATCGCCGTCGCCGGCATCGCCACGCCGTCCTTCTGGCTCGGCATCATGTCGATCGTGCTGGTCCTCGACATCACCTATCTCGCCACCGGCAAGGCGTGGATGCCGCCGATCGACTACGTGTCGTTCTGGCAGGACCCGATCCGCAACCTGTCGATCGTCGCGCTGCCCGCCATCACCGTGGGCTACCGCTACTCCGCCGTCACCATGCGCATGACGCGCTCGGCCATGCTCGAGGTGATGCGTGAGGACTATATCCGTACCGCCCGATCCAAG
>CAYRBQ010000896.1:0-1582 GCA_964422305.1 uncultured Reyranella sp.
CCGAGATGAGCCCGCTCGGCACACTGACCCGCTTCAACCGGGGCGAGCGCGCGCTGCCCGATGCCGAACGCTTCGCCATCACCGCCAAGCAGGGCCGCCCGGTGTTCGGCTGCGAGATGAAGATCATCGACGACGCCGGCAACGACCTGCCGCTCGACGGCAGCGTCTCGGGGAACATGGTCGTCCGCGGTCCGTGGATCGTGAAGGGGTACATGAAGGGCGACGGCAAGAGCCAGTTCCTCGAGAACGACTGGTTCCACACCGGCGACGTCTGCAAGATCGAGAAGGACGGCTCGGTCGTCATCACCGATCGCTCCAAGGACGTGATCAAGTCGGGCGGCGAGTGGATCTCCTCGATCGACCTCGAGAACGCGGCCATGGGCTGCCCCGGCGTGGCCGAAGCCGCGGTGATCGGCGTCGCTCATCCCAAGTGGGACGAGCGGCCGCTGATGATCGTGGTGCGCCGTCCCGACTCGCAGGTCGACAAGGGCGACATCCTGAAGTTCCTCGACGGCAAGATCGCCAAGTGGTGGATGCCCGACGACGTGCAGTTCGTCGACGCCATCCCGCACGGCGCCACCGGCAAGATCCTGAAGACGGCGCTGCGCAAGCAGTTCGAGGGCTACAAGCTCCCGACCGCGTGAGGCTCAGCGCCCCGTGAGTGGCGGAGCTCGGCGAGCGCCGCCTTCGCGATCTGGAAGGCGCCGGTCAGTGCCAGGCCCGACATGATCGCGGCCACGAGGTAGTCCGGCCAACCGGTGCCCGAGCCGAACACGCCCGCCGCGGCGGCCAGCACCGCGACGTTGCCGATCGCGTCGTTACGTGTGCAGATCCAGACCGAGCGCATGTTGCTGTCGCCGTCGCGGAAGCGCCACAACAGGCCCGCGACGCCGAGATTGGCGGCGAGCGCCAGCGCGCCCACCACGCCCATCACATGCGCCTCAGGGACTGTGCCCGACAGGACGTGGTTGATGGTGACGAACGCGACCCACAGGCCGAACGCCGCCATGGTGGCGGCCTTGAGCAGCGAGGCGCGGGCGCGCCAGTGAAGCGCCATGCCCAGCACGAACAGGCTGATGCCGTAGTTGCCGGCGTCGCCCAGGAAGTCGAGCGAGTCGGCCAGCAGCGAGGCCGATTGCGCGGCGAGGCCGGCGCCGATCTCGACCGCGAACATCGCGAGGTTGACGGCCAGCGCCACCCAGAGGATGCGCCGGTAGACCGGCGACTGGGCGGCGGCCTGCGCGTTCTCGTGGCCGTGATCGCAGCAATGGGCGCTCATGACGAATGCTCCGCGACGTGGGTGACCATGTCCTCGACCATGCGGCGGACATGGAGGTCGTCCGCCTCGTAGTAGACCTGCTTGCCCTGCCGGTCCGCCCGCACCAGCCGCGCGCCCTTCAGGAGCCGCAGATGGTGGCTGACCAGCGAGACCGAAAGGCCGAGCCGGTCTGCGATATCCGACACCGCGAGCGGCGTGCGCAGGCAGGAGACCACGATCCTGAGCCGGGTCGGGTCACCCAGCAGACGGAACAGGTCCGCGAGCGCCACCGCATGGTCGTCGGACAGGAGGGTTTTCTTCGGT
>CAYRBQ010000897.1:0-1577 GCA_964422305.1 uncultured Reyranella sp.
CGCCTGGGACTGGAAGACCGCCTATGACGCCTGCGAGGCGGCGACCGTGCTGTTCATGCGCAAGTTCGGCCCGGTCATTCGCGCGCGGGCTGGGTCGCCGACTGCCGAACTGTCCATGCTCGGCAAGATCGCGGCGCTTCTTCCGACACATACGCGACGCTCCGAAGAGAGCCAGACGCTGCAGCAGTTCTCGACGCCGGTCGATCTGGCCTTTGTCGCCGCCACGGCCGCTGTGATTACCCGGGTCGATCTCGTGCTCGAACCCTCGGCCGGCACGGGCCTGCTCGCCATCTTCGCCGAGCTCGCGGGCAGCGGGCTGGCCCTAAACGAGCTGGCGGAGCCGCGCGCAGCTTTGCTCGGGCAACTCTTTCCCAGGGCGGCGACGACTCGCTACGACGCCGCTCACATTCACGATCATCTCGACGATGCCGTGCGTCCGAGCGTCGTGCTGATGAATCCGCCGTTCTCGGCTGCGGCGCATGTCGATGGCACTGTCGCCGACGCCGCCCTACGCCATGTCGCCTCTGCATTGGCCCGCGTCGCCGAGGGCGGACGGCTGGTCGCGATCACCGGCGCCAGTCTCTCGCCGGACCATCCGTCATGGCGCGAGGCTTTCGTCCGCCTCCAGGAACGCGGCCGTGTCGTGTTTAGCGCTGCCGTCGATGGGCGCGTTTATGCCCGCCACGGCACCACGGTCGACACTCGGCTGACGGTCATCGATCGCGTGCCCGCCGACGATCCGAGTTGCTTTCCGGCATCACCAGGCATGGCGCCCGACGTCGCCACGCTGCTTGAGTGGGTGACCACCTGTGTTCCGGCGCGCTTGCCTGTTGACGGGCCAATCGCGCTTCCGGTGCACGTCCATCCCGTCGCGGCCAGACCGAGCCGCAGGCCCGCACGACAGCCGCTCGCCGTTGCGGGCAGTTCGCTCGAACGAGCGGGCACCGAACTCGCTTACGAGACCGTCGACTGGAAGCCGGCCGAGGGCGGCAGCCTCACCGAGGCGCTGTACGAAGCCTACGACCTGCAGTCGATTCGGATCGCCGACGCACGGCCGCATCCGACGCGGCTCGTGCAGTCGGCGGCGATGGCCTCGGTCGCGCCGCCCAAGCCCACCTATCGGCCTCACCTTCCAGCCAATGTCGGCAGCGCCGGCCTGCTGTCCGATGCCCAGCTCGAGAGCGTCATCTATGCCGGCGAGGCCCATGCCGGCCATCTCGCCGGATCGTGGGTGGTGGACGAGACCGGCGACGTCGTCTCGGCCGCGCCCGATGACGCCGAGAACGCCGTGCGCTTCCGGCGCGGCTGGATGCTGGGCGACGGCACCGGCGCCGGCAAAGGCCGCCAGGTCGCTGGCATCCTTTTGGACAACTGGCTAAAAGGCCGCCGACGGGCGGTGTGGATCAGCAAGTCCGACAAGCTGATCGAGGATGCCCAGCGCGACTGGTCGGCGCTCGGCATGGAGCGCTTGCTGGTGACGCCGCTCGCCCGCTTCCGCCAGGGCGCCTTGATCTGTCTGGAGCAGGGCATCCTTTTTGCCACCTACGCCACGCTACGGACCGACGCGCGCGAGGAAA